>NZ_JBHWZS010000018.1:0-59330 GCF_042728155.1 Streptomyces sp. NPDC060209 | reverse complement strand
GCGCACTACTGCACGGGCGCGAAATCGAGCTCACCAAAAGGGAATTCGAATTGCTGTCGACGCTCGCCCGGAATGCCGCCACATCGACGCGCCGACGTTCGAGCAGGAACTGACGGTCCAAGGTGGCGAGAGCGAGCTGTCGCACGGTGAGGCTCATGGCGGGGATCATGCCACCTTCGGTTCGGCTCCCTTGTAGAGCAATTACCCACAGGGGACGCCCAGTTGGAGAACCCCTCTTGCATTTGAACTTCGCAGGACCTGAGTCACTCGGCTGTGACACCAGTGAGCAGGAGCATAGGTTTCGTCCATGACGAGCGAATGGCGGACGGACCGGATCGGGAGCGCTCTGCGCGGGGAGAACCCCACAGTGCTACGGCGGTTGAGGGCAGGGTTCGCGGTGATCGGAGACGTGCAGTTTCTGCCCGGCTACTCGGTTCTCCTTGTGGACGAGCCCCATGTGCAGCGGCTGTCCGAGCTCCCCAGGGCGAAGAGGCTGGCGTTCCTCTCCGATATGGACGTGCTCGGTGAAGCCGTGGAGAATGCCTGCCGGCGTCTCGACCCGGCATTTCGCCGGGTGAACTTGGAGATTCTCGGCAACACCGATGGATTCCTGCACGCTCATGTGTGGCCGCGCTTCGAGTGGGAAGCGACCGGCCTGGTGCACCGGCCTGTCTGGCTCTATCCCCGTGAGAATTGGTCGGACGAGCGATATTCTCTGGCCGCTCGCCATCACACATTGCGGGAAGAGATCAGCAGGGACCTCGATCTGCTGACCGCGCCGGTCTGACGGCAAGCTCGGCCCGGCCACCCACGCACACCGGCATGTGCGGCACCGGGACAGGATCCAGGCGTGGCGCGCGACGACAGGCGGGCAACGCCAGGACGACTGCGGATCCACGCGGGCAATCACCCAGTGCCAGTTCACCGGCTGCCCGGCGCGAGCCATGGGCGGTCGGCCCGCTACGGACGCAGTTCCAGGGTGATGTGCGGGGACAGTCCACGGAGGAAGTCGGCCGCATCGAAGATCTCGCCTGCGGAGGCGACGCCGAACGCGTGGGTCCGTCCCTTGAGAATGCGGTCGACCGCCTCCACCACGAGCGGCGCGGTGACGGCGTAGATGTCCTGACCGCGGGCCACGGCTCGCCGTTCGGCATCGCCCGAGCGCACGACGACGTCGACGAGGAAGGTCTGCGAGGACCGCCCCCGCGTGTCGACCGCGGTCGGCGTCGGTGTGTCCGGGGTCGCGATGTCCCGGGCAGCCTCGACCGTCATGTAGGTGCGCACCTCGGGGATGGGCAGGTGGCTGGGTACGGTCACGACGTCGGCCATCGTGAACTCCCCGATGACGGGCCGGGGGCCCATCGGGTCGGGGAAGCGCCACTCCAGGGTCGGCGGGTCGTCGTGACGGTGCTCCAACCGCCCGTTGGCGTAACGGATGCGCCCACCGCCCCGCCGCTCCCGGGAGACCGCTCCCGCCGTGCGCGTCCCGGCGGTGGGGTGCCAGCTGCTCAGTCCGTACGCGATGTGCGCCTCGTCGGCCGCAGTCCAGTCCCCCATCGCGGCGGTGACCAGGAGGTCCCCCAGGCCTCCGAAGAAGGCCATCGCAGGAACGATCAATGCTTGTTCGGCGCGGGCGCGGTCGGTGAAGTGCGTGAACGTATCGACGTTGGCCTCGATCTCGGCGGCCACATCCACATAGGGGATCCCGGCGCGCAGTGCCGCCTCGATCACGGGGGCGGCAGTGGTGGCGAAGGGCCCGGCACAGTTGATCACGGCTGCGGCACCTGCCAGCGCACGGTCGAGCGAGGCCGGATCGTCGACCGACGCCGGGCGGACGTCCAACTCGGTTCCGTACGCCAGTGCCTTCAGCTTCCCGGGGTCGCGGCCGGCGAGAACCGGGAGAAACCCACGCTCCCTCAGTTCCGCCACCACGAACCGGCCCGTGTGTCCATATGCGCCGTATACCGCCACCGTCTGACCCGATCTCATGGGTCCTCCCCTGCACTCGAAATGATCCGCTGCGCTCTGTCACAGACATCCTCGCGAAGACCGACACCCACCGCGACTGTCCGGAACGCCATGCCCCGTACAATTCCGGACATGACTACTGTCGCGCTGGCCGTCACCGACGGCATGCTGCATTTCGAGCTGTCCCTGGCGTGCGAGGTCTTCGGAGCAGACATGACCGGCTGGGCGGACCCCTGGTACAGCCTCTCGGTCTGCGGGCCGAGCGCCGTGCGGATCGGCCGCTTCGGACTGGATCCCGATCAGGGACTCGACCGCCTCCCGCACGCCGACACCGTGATCGTTCCGGGCTGGGCCGACATCGACCAGGCCCCGCCGGCAGAGCTGATCGATGCGGTGCGCTCGGCCCACGCCGCGGGCGCACGCGTGGTCTCCCTCTGCACGGGCGCCTTCGTGCTGGCCGCCGCCGGTCTGCTGGACGGCAGGCGTGCGACCACGCACTGGGCACACACGCAGGAGCTGGCCAGGCGCCACCCCCAGGTCACGGTGGACCCGGACGTCCTCTACGTGGACAACGGCAGTGTGCTCACCTCCGCCGGCAAGGCCGCCGCCATGGACCTGTGCCTGCACCTCGTCCGCCTCGACCACGGTTCGTCGATCGCCAACACCCTCGCCCGCCGTCTGGTCGTGCCACCGCACCGGGACGGCGGCCAGGCCCAGTTCGTCACCACCCCGGTTCCTGCCCCGGACAACCACCCACTCGCCGAGCTCTTCCCCTGGGTGGTCCAACGGCTGGACCACCCGCTCACCGTGGAGGACATGGCCCGCCAGGCGCGGATGAGCTCACGCAACCTGGGCCGACATTTCAGATCGGTGACCGGCACCACCCCCTTACAATGGCTGCTCACCCAACGGATCCGCCACGCCCAGGAGTTGCTGGAGGCCACGGACGACACCCTCGACACCATCGCAGCGAACACGGGCATGGGCACCGCCACGACGTTGCGCCGGCACTTCAACCGCACGGTCGGCGTGCCTCCGGACACCTACCGCCGCACCTTCCGCTCGCGAACCCGCCCCGGGACGAACGGGACTCACCCGCCAACCGCGGCGCCCCTTACCGTGTCGGCAGGTTGACTGCCGCGGAGCCGAAGCCTCCTTCGAGGACGGTCCGGGTGATCCGGGGCCGGCCCCGCAGGGCCAGGAGTTCCGGCGACAGGGGCGGGACTGAACGGCGCCCAGTCCCCCGCGCCGATGGACTCTCCGAACACGGACCCGCGACCCCACGAGCACACAGCATGCCGGCGAAACGTGTCGCCCCCATGCACGTACTGCGCGCCGAACCTCTCCGAAGGCGGTGGGCGGCGGTGGGCGGCGGTACGCGCGAACCGTGTCACGGCAAGTCCATCCGCGCCCTGACGCTCCTCGGGCGCGCAAGGGTGCCACTGCCACTCGGGAGCTCGCGGCGACCCCAAGTAGCTCTGCGTAGTGTCTTCGTGGCCGCAGACTCCGCAAAAAACGCGTTTGCCGGACGAGGGCGACCTGCTACATTTTCGGAGGCCGTGCGACAGATCGAGGAGGTGGTACCCGTGAACGCAGTATCGACATGGGTGCTTCCCTCCGGGGTCACGGTCGGGCGATAGACAGGTCGCCGGGAGCGCCGTTCCAGTGCACTCCCGAAAGGCACGACCATGCATTTCACTTCCGAGCAGCGCCTCGACTACGGCGTCCTCGAACGCGAATTCACCCTCGGTGAGATCCCCGGCATCCTGTGGACACCCGCATCCGCACCGGCGCCGACGCCGCTGATCCTGCTCGGCCACCCTCCCCTCGGGCTGCGCAAGATGTACCCCCGACTGGTGGCCCGGGCCCTACACTCGGCGGCGGACGGCTTCGCCACGGCCACCATCGAGCTCCCCGGAAGCGGCGACCGGCCCCGTTGGCCCGCCGCCGAGCAGGCCCGGGCCGATCTGCGCCGAGCGATGGACGCCGGCGAGCCGGTCGGCGACGAGATCGTCGACGCACTCATCCTCCCGCTGGTCGACAAGGCGGTCCCGGAATGGCAGGCCGCCCTGGACGCCCTCCTTTCGCTGCCCGAGATCGGCGGCCCGGTCGGGTACTCGGGGGGAGTGATCTCCATCGGCATCCGGCTGGCGGTGGTCGAGCCTCGCATCTCGGCCGCCGTTCTGTTCGCCGGGAGTTTCGTGCCTCGCGCGCTGTTCGAGGAGGCCCGGCAGGTCACCATTCCACTGCACGTCCTGCTGCAGTGGGACGACGAAGGGAACGACCGGCAAGCGACCCTGGACCTGT
Source organism: Streptomyces sp. NPDC060209 (assembly GCF_042728155.1). Classification (NCBI taxonomy): domain Bacteria; kingdom Bacillati; phylum Actinomycetota; class Actinomycetes; order Kitasatosporales; family Streptomycetaceae; genus Streptomyces; species Streptomyces sp. NPDC060209. The sequence goes on along the minus strand of NZ_JBHWZS010000018.1, from coordinate 55,055 downwards.
TCGACGCCTTCGACTCCAAGGAGAAGTCCCTGCATGCCCATCTCGGCGGGCACACCGGCGTCCCGCAGTTCGCGGGGGACGCCGCGGCCCAGTTCTTCACCCGACATCTGAAGTGAGGCCGGGCCGTCAGACCGGCAGCAGACGGTAGCTGATGTCGGCCGGCACACCGCTCATCGAAAACAGGTCCCGGCCCTCCGCAGCTCTCTCCGCCGTGGGCCCCTGCTGAACTCTCGGCGGGGGCCCGTGCTGCGTGAAGTCATGAACACTTCGATGCCTGCAGAGCTTCGAGTGGTGCCCAAACTCTTGCTTCTGTGATGAGAGCAAGCCGAGTGACGACTGGGCATCTCTGCAGGACAGGCGGAACTGCCTGAGGAAGGGCCGGAATGGGGCCGACCGGATTCGAACCGGCGTCCTCCCAAATGCGGTGAAGGCGCGACGGCCACTGCGCTACGAGCCCCGTCCCCACTGATCGTACGAGCCCGCACACCCAGCCGCTCATAGCTGGTGGAGACAACGACGGATCACTCAACGTGGCGACACCACAGAACTTGAGCCGGAACCGGTTCTCTCGTGAACATGGCGAGACTTCCCGTCCGGTCCGGCGAGAACCGAGCTGGAGTGAGGTGCCTGGGGCAGCTCACTCCAGCTCTACAGCACGCCGGGCAACCTCTTTGCTTGCTGATCGTTCATGGACAGCCGTGCCGTGCGTATCCGGGCCGCCTCTGCCGCCGACCACCGTTGTCTGAGGTGCCTGGCAGACTCGCGACCATGTTCACGGGGATCGACGACGTCGACTGGGCGTCCATGGGCCATGCGTACGGCGACGCTTCCGATGTGCCGGATCTACTGCGGGGGCTGGCGTCCTCCGACGCGGCCGAGCGGGAGATCGCGCTCGATGGCATGCACGGTGCAGTGCACCACCAAGGGGACGTGTACGACAGCACGGTCGCGTGCATCCCGTTCCTGTTCGAGCTGGTGGGGACAGTGGGCCTGCCGGGACGTGGGGAGATCGTCGACCTGCTGCGCAGTGTCGAGGGTGACGGCCGTGACCCGGAGGAGATGGACTTCTGGTCCGACGACGAGGACGAGTACGCGGCCTGGGCCGGAATGCTCGCCGAGGCGGAGTCGAAGGTGCGGGCGCGCAGCGGTGCGCTCCTGGAGCTCCTCGACGACGCCGACGAGGGTCTGAGGCGGGCGTTGCCGGGCGCATTGGTGCAGTTGCACGACGAGCCGGAGACGGTCCTGGCAGCGCTGCGCCGAAGGCTCGCCGGGGAGCGGGATCCGGGGGTACTGCGGGCTTTGGTGGCCGCACTGGGTGAACTGGGTGTCCGCAGGGCCGAGTTCGCGGAACTTGCCGGTGAGACTCTGGCCGGCCTCCTCGCCCGGGGCAACGGGCCGGGCGATGCCGGGCTGCAGCTGTCCGCCCTCGTGCAGCTGGCGCGCTGCGCGCCCGGCCGGCTCCCTGAGCGGTCCGTGGAGATCGCCACCGGCGTGATGCGGGAGGCACGCGACGCGCAGGAGGACGCATCCGCGCACGAGAACACGGCCCCCGCCCCACAGACACCGACGATGATCTCCTATCTGCGCCGGCTAAAGGCGTCCCAGAGCACCACGGCCAAGGCCCCCTGGGCGACCGAGCTGCTCGCGGACCTGCACCGCGCCCTGGACGACCGAGTCGTCGAACGCTTCGCGCTGCTGGAGGACCAGCTGTGCAGCCCCGACTGGGGCCAGCGACGCGAGGCGATCGACATGGGCGGCCTGTTGCTGACGGGATGGCGGGGCCCGCACGAGGAGCCTGTGCGGCTCCTGGGTGAGCAGATCCGCGAAGCCGACCACCGCATCGTCCGGTGGGCGGCTTCGGAGCTCAGACACCTGTACGGCATCGGGAGGCCGGCGGCCCACGCGCTGGCCGAACGGGCGGCGGCCGGACCGGACTTCCCGCCCCAGGCACGGTGGCACGAAACCTCCTACGGGGCCGTGCTAGGCGCGCTCGCCGCACAGGGCGACGCGCGGGCCGTGCCGGGGCTCGCAGAAGTGCTCCGGTTCGGACACGTGCCGGAGGACCTGGGCGACTGGATCGACCGCATGGACCAGGGCGCCGCCGCGGCGCTGGCGCCGGTGCTGGAGGGAAGGCTGTCCGCGCTCGATCCGGTGGACCGTTCCTGGCGCGCCGAGCACCTGCTGAAGGCCGCGGTTGCCGTCGGATCGGCCGAGGCTCCGGTCACGGTCATCCGGATTCTGCGGACCCCCGCGGACCGGCTCGTCCCGGCAAGGGGCGCAGCGTTGCGCGCCCTGGCACGACTCGGCCCGACGGCCGCACGGGAGGCACTCCCGGAGCTTCGGTCACTGGCACGGAACGGCACGTCACAGCACAGCGTCGAGGCGGCTGCGGCACTGTGGTCGGTCGGAGGCGAGGAGGAGACCGCCCTGCCCGCACTCAGAACGGCGCTCGCAGCCGAGGACTGGTCGCCGCTGTGCGACGCGCTACGTGTGGTCGCCGGCATGGGAGCGGGGGCATCTGTGCTACTGCCCGAACTGCGCGCGCTAGCGGCGTCACCGGAGAAGAACGTCGGCTGGGTCGCCGGCGACCTCGCGGTGGCGCTGTGGGAGGCGGGCCATGGTGTGGAGGAGTCCCTGCCCGTCCTCCTGCACGCATGGTCCGCGCACAGCGACAACCGGCCTGACGTGGTCAGGGTGTGGGCGGGCATGGGTTCCGCGGCCGCCCCCGCGGTCCCCGTGCTCCGCCAAGAGCTCATTGCGGCACGCCGCCACAACAACACGGGCGGCACGGGCCGGATGCGCTACCGCTGCGCCGACGACGAACTGCTGCTGCAGCACGCCCGCGCCGTGCTCATGGCGTGCGGCCCGTAGGCGGTTGTTTGCGAGGACAGCATCCGAACGGAGGAGTCTGCCCCAGCCAGGAGGGAGGGGCTCGCCCGCCCGGCAGCGGTCCGCGCATCGCGCATCGACTCGGCCAGTTCGGCGCGAGCCTTCCTCGGCGACGGCCGCGACAATGGCGCCCCTGCCCTTGAAGTGGCTGCAGGGCACGGGCTGGCTGTACTCCACGCGCTCGGCGAGGCGGCGGCGGTGACCGTCTCCCAGCCCTCGGGCCTCGGCCAACTCGCGTGCCACGGGGAGGATTGGGCGGTGGCGCTGGGCGCGCTCCCGCTCGCGGCGATTCCGGCTGTTCGACACAAGAGGAATCCTGGCAACGCCAGACATCAGGCCATGGCTATGTCCAGCATCGCTAGAAGACTGAGCGGCGCTCGACAGGGGGTCGGCGCCGCGAGAAGAGGAGAGCCCCCGCCATGCCTACCGCCGCCACCGTCATCCGGAATCCACAGCAGCACCGCCGCGGCCATGGCCGCGGCCGGCGCCGTGCTGCTGCTGTCCTGACCGCGACCACGGACGCTCCCCCGCGAGGGGTGTCCGCCGACGGCAACACTCCGATGCTGCCGTGGCAAGAACCCCCGGTGACGTCAATACTCGGGTTCTGGGTGCGCGGTGCACTGCCTCGCGTCCGGGGTGCGGGGCGTGGTCAGGCCAGGTTTGCCAACTCCTCCGCGAACGGGCTCTCCTCACCCAGTAATCGATTCGGGCCGATACCGTACCGAGGCACTATGATCCGGGCGTGGCGATCAAGTATGAGTGGCGGGGCGACTTCGACAACGCGTCCCTCGACGCGTTGCACGCGGACGGCTTCGGCTCCCCGGTCACTCAGACCGGCTGGCGAGCACGACTTGAGCGCCACAGCCTCGGCTGGGTCTGCGCGTGGGAAGCCGGCTCTCTGATCGGATTCGTCAACGTTGCCTGGGACGGCGGAGCACACGCCTTCATTCTGGACACGGTGGTCGCCGGGCCTCATCGGTCGAGAGGGGTTGGCGCCTCGCTTGTCGCAGCTGCGGCCAAGGAGGCCCGTTCCGCGAAGTGCGAGTGGCTTCACGTCGACTTCGAGGAACATCTACGTTCGTTCTATTTCGATGCCTGTGGTTTCCGGGAGACATCAGCGGGGCTGATCGCCCTCTGACTGATCATTCCAGGATGAGCTTCGGAATCTCTCAAGCAGAGGGTTCTGCAGGCGAGTTGTCATAGGCCGACGTGGTGGTCGAAACAGTCCCAGTCCGCCGCGTGCATCGCGTCCCCCTCCGTGTCGCTGAGGTGGAAGCAGTTGCCGTTGGCCCACACCGTGACTGAATCGGGTCGATGCCCGACCTGGAACGGCTCGTCCTCGCGCAACATCCCGGACCACAAGAGCCGTCACTCGCCGATGAGTGAGTTGCCACGACGCAGGTCCGGTCCGGCAGGATGCGATGGATGTCGGCCCACGGCTCGACGACCAGCTCCAGCATCTCCTCGCCATTGTTGCTGACCAGCAGCCGTGCCGTCTTCCCTGTGAAAATTCTCGATACCCCATTGCCCTGGGGCGGTCAGTCACACGACTGCCGTCCACGCCATGAGTGGCGGCGACCACCATGGCTGTCCAGGCATTCACCGCACGGAGCCCTTCGCGTCCCACCGGAATGCCCGGTTGACCGCTTTAGGCGGGCAGCTGCTGGCCGAACGGGTTGGCTCGGGCCGTAGGGTGAGGCGTTGTTACGGCTCCGGTGGGGCCGAAGTGCGATCGGCGCGACGGGGGCGGGGACGATGCGGCGCTGGGTGAAGGTGTCGGTGGCGGCAGCTGTGGTCCTGGGGGTCGGCGGCTATGTGGCGCAGCCCTACGTGAAGGAGTGGGCGTTGATCCGCAACGCCTGCGGCGGGGGTCTTGTCGGCGATGCCGTGGAGCAGTTGACGCCAGACGGGTCCCTATTGGGTTCCGAGGAGTCCAGGAGCACGGAAGGGCTCGGCTCCTATACATGCGATGTCACCCTGACGGGCGGAGATACGGACGGAAAGCGGTTCGTCTCGGTGGCCGCGTACACCCGGCGTGATGACCAGGACAGGGAGTTGATGTCCGTCTTCACGGAGGGTGGATTCGACCAGCAGGCGGCACTGCCCGACGGCCTGCCGGGATTCGTCGACCAGTACAAAGCGATTCGTCTGCTCGTGCCCTGCCCAGACCTTCCCGCGGACGATGAAGGCAGGAAGCGCAAGCTTCTGGTCCACATCCAGATGGGGCGCGAGGTACTCACCGGAGTCCCCGGAGCCGCCCATCGGACAGCGGTCACGCTCACCCACATGGCCTCGGAGAAGCTCGGCTGCGGCGCGGATCCCTTGAAGGCCCCGGAGCGGTTGGCACCGCTGAACGTCCCGTCGGACGATCCGAAGAGGGTGCCGGTGGCGCGGGCCGAGGGCACGCCCTGCGGGTGGGTGACCGGAGCCGGACTGCCCTCGGACGACAACTGGCAGATCGCCGTGGCCGCCAACGACACTGCACCCAGCGGGCGTTGTGACCTGTTCTCCGCTGCGGACGGAGAGAGCACACGGAATCCGTCGAGGCTCGCTTTCGTCTCCTGGTACGGCGATTGGAGCAACCGCCTCACCGTCTACCAGAACAAGGGCGTGCCCCGGTCCATGACCGCAACCGCTCTGTGCGAGGGCGAGGCCGCCAACTACGCCCTCGCAGCGTCCCAGGACACTCCGAGGGGCGGGGCGGCGGCCAGGCAGCGGATGCTGAAGCTGTTCGCCGAGGACGAGGTACGGCGGCGCGGCTGTACCGACCTGCGCTTCCACTTCTGAGAGGGAGCGGACGGGGCGGGAGTTCGGAGCGGGTTCAGAAGCGCAGCCACAGCGCGCGGACATAGGCGTCGTCCATCAACTGCTTGATGGCGGCGGCACGCCCCGCCGGCACACCGCGGTCCTTCGCCCAGGCGTCGAGCACTGTGAACACCTGATGCCGCCCGTCCATGAGGTCGCCGTGGACCGGCCCGGCCGCCGGACGGTCCGCTATGTCGCCCATCACCGGACGCGAGTCCAGCTGGTTCTCGGCGGGACGGAAGGTGCCGCGGGTATTGCGCCGTACGGTCCTGTCGAACTCGGCGAGATCGGCAATGGTGCGGTCCCTGGCGTATCCGGCACGGTGATTCATGAGCGTGCCAATGCGGCCGGCGACATCTTGGAGGTCGTTGTCGGAGCCGGCTGTCGGGGTGGAGAGGCTGTCCGGGCGCGACGGGGGGCGGAAGCCCGGGTCGCCGCCGTCGTCGGTGAGACGCTCCAGATAGTGCGCGAGATCGGCGCGCTCGGCGTCGTAGAGAATCGCGAACGCCTCCGGATCCTTGCTGAGTTCCGCGACCAGGGACTCCATGTCCGCGTCCGCGCCCAGGCTGCTGTCGGCGTACCCGAAGACGGAGTGCGCCTCGTCAGGGGCGAGGAAGCGGCCGAACACCGACCAGCCCTCAGCGTCGGGCCGTGCCTCCTCGGGAGTGACGGCCGGACCGGGCAGGTCGTTTATGCCCCATCCCTTGTCCTTTCCGGCGTCCACCACGTACTCGGCCACCATGCGGGCCAGGCCCGGCGCCAGACCTTCGGGGAGCTTGAGGTCGTGTACGGCAGCCGTCACCGCGTAGGCCGTCCGGGCCTGCGCCAGGGTGTGCGGCCTGCCAGGACCCGCAGAACGCGTAGCGGCGTCCACGATGCGGCCCAGAACCTGCACGCCGTCACCGCACACGCTCTCGTGCCTCAGAAGCTTCCTCGCCGATCCGAGGCGGGCGAGATCGTCCCCCGGATCAAGAGCTTTGGTGGCTGCCCGGGGGTCGTCCGCGAGGGCGCGGTCCGAGGATGTCAGGTGCCAGCAGGCCTGCGCCGATGTGTCATCGGAGCCGGCAAGGACCAGGGGAATCGCCACCCCGGCCGCCACCAGGACCACGAGCGCCACAGCGGGGACGGCCAGCCGGTGATCCCTCAGCCCGCGCCACCGGCCGCCGGACCCTGTGCCGCCGGACCCTGTGCCGCCGGCGCCTTCGGCGCGCAAGCCGTCGCTGTCGTCCTTGCTTCCCCCATCACGCATCCGGGCAGACTAGCGACCGCCGGTGTGCGGCGATCCGGCGGGGGATCCGTCCGCCCGTCCGTTCCCGGATGCGTGGTGTCCCGCACTGGGCAGGTGCGGGCAGCCACGTTCGGCTATCGCTCCGGCTTCCGATCAAGTGGCCTTCTCTGCGGGCTGCGAGCACCCGAGCGCCGTATGTGCAGGTGCCCATCGCGGGGGAAGGAGGGCGGCACCGCGGGCAGCAACGTGTCGAAGTCGTAGCGGCTCTTCTGCGCAACCCGGCACGATGCCAGGTTGTCCACCTGGTGCAGGAGTTCGAAACGCTCCAGCCCGTCGGCTTCGAAGTTGGCGAAGGCCCAGCTGGTGAGTGCCTCCAGGGCGCGGGGCGCCACTCCCTGCCCGCGTGCGTGCGCCGCGGTCCAGTAGCCCACCTCGGCAGCCGGTTTACCGGGGGTGATTTCCTTGAGGACCACGTTGCCCACCAACTGTTCGCGAACTGAATCGGGTTGTGCCTCAAGGACGGCGAAGCCGAATCGGTCCCCCGCTACCCAGCCCCGTTGCTGGACCTCCACCCACCGTGCCCCGCCGGCATCGTTGTCCGCGACCGAGCTCGCTCACTGGCGTAAACCGGGATCCCGGCTCACTTCGGCCAACGTGGCAGCGTCCTCCATGCGCCAGGGGCGCAGAACGAGAGCGGGAGAGGCCAGCGTAGCGGCCACCTGAATTACGACGGGGCACTCACCAACCGATCGTATGCGGCGGCTTTTTCACCCGACACCAGCTACGTCCGGCCCATGCCGCTTGCGACCGCCCTGTCATTGCCGTGTCCGGACCCGCAGAGCCTGGACGGACCAGTCGAACAGTGGAGCCAGACTCTCCGGGGCCGGCCAGCCGTTGACCACTGCGAGCCGCTCGAGGTACCGCTCCCTGCGCGGGTCGTTCACGCTCTCCAGCCGATTCGCCAGCCGGCGGCGAAGCTCGACGTCGTCGGGGCGGCCGAGGAGGTGCGCGTAGTGCGCCGTGAACACCGCGACGATCGGATCGGCCTGGGGCGAAGCCGGGTCGATGCCGGCGGTCAGGGCCGGGCCGGCCTGGTCACGGACGGCTGCGGAAATGTCACGTCGCGGGCCCATCATGTCGCTTCGGGCCTGCTCGGCTGCTTGGTCCTCGACCATCCGCCGCACGGAGGCGCGAAAACTCGGATCCAGGGACATTTCGGCCAATTCCACCCACGCCTGGACTTGCTCGGCCTCCGGGTTGTCAGGTAGCTCGGGGGTCATTGAGCGCATGACCCCCGCGAAAGCGGGGGAAGTGTCAAGTCCGCCGAAGACGGCGTCGAGGAAATCGCCGATCAGACGGCGTCGTTCGTCCTCGGAGAGCTGGGCAAGTCGGTGCATGAGTTCCGTCTCCTCAGGTGTGGACCCGCGCTCGGCCACCGCCGTCAGCACCGCGCGCCGCAGGCACAGGACACGGATCTGCGCCGCCAGTGCTTCGGCGTGCGCCGCTGCCACCTCGGGAAGCGAGAGCTCGCGGTCCACGACCTTGTGGACCGTGGGGAGGTCCAGTCCCAGCTCGCGCAGGGTCCGCACCAGGTCCAGGCGTGCGACGGCGTCGATGTGGTACAGGCGGTAGCCGGCCGGGCTGCGGTCCGTCGGCGCCACGATTCCGCGATCGGAGTAGAACCGAATGGTCTTGACCGTGAGACCGGTCCGCCGAGCGAGCTCGCCGATCGAGTAGAGCGTGTCACCGTCCATGCCCCCACCTTCGTGTCTCCCCCTGCTGGAGACTCAAGTCCCTTCGCCTGCCGGCGGGCAACCACCCCTCATCCACAAGTCTCGACGATTCTTCCCGAGTCCCCGACGTCACAGGGGAATACATCCGGACCGGTGCGCACGGCGCGGACGTCGTGCACCCAGTCATTGTGCTGCCAGGGCCCTTCAGCCGCGAAGGTGTACGTGCCGTGAGCAGCCGCAGAGCCGTAGGTTCCACCCGCAGTCACAGCGATGCGACGGAGCCAGCACCCATGTGGTTCTCGATATGCCGACGATATGCGGCGACTCGTACCCTCGGAGCATGCGAGTGTTGATCGTCGAGGACGAGCCCTATATGGCAGAAGCCATCCGCGATGGCCTACGCCTGGAAGCGATCGCGTCCGACATAGCCGGTGACGGTGACACCGCTTTGGAATTGCTGAGCATCAACGCCTACGACATCGCCGTCCTCGACCGCGACATTCCCGGCCCGTCCGGTGACGAGATCGCCAAACACATCGTCGCCTCCGACAGCGGCATGCCGATCCTCATGCTCACCGCCGCCGACCGGCTCGACGACAAGGCTTCCGGGTTCGGACTCGGCGCCGACGACTACCTCACCAAGCCTTTCGAGCTCCAGGAACTCGTGCTCAGGCTCAGAGCACTCGACCGCAGACGCGCACACAACAGGCCGCCCGTGCGGGAGCTCGCGGGCCTGCGGCTCGATCCGTTCCGCCGGGAGGTCCACCGCGACGGCCGCTACGTCGCGCTGACCAGGAAGCAGTTCGCCGTGCTCGAAGTCCTCGTCGCTGCCGAGGGCGGTGTCGTCAGCGCCGAGGAGCTTCTGGAGCGGGCGTGGGACGAGAATGCGGACCCGTTCACCAATGCCGTACGCATCACGGTCTCGGCACTGCGCAAACGGCTCGGTGAACCCTGGGCCATAGCCACGGTGCCCGGCGCCGGGTACCGCATCCACACGCAGCCAGTAGCCGGCCACGAGGGCGGGGCCCGTGGATAGGCGGCCCGGGTTCAGCGTCCGCTTCAAACTCACCCTCAGCTACGCCGGATTCCTCATGTTCGCCGGCCTCCTGTTGCTCGCGGCGGTGTGGGTGTTCCTCCTGCGCTACGTCCCGGACCGTGCGATGCTCATCAACCCCGATGACGGGTTCAAGGGTGTTTTCCCCGTCCGGTCCGCCCTCCTGAGCGTATTCGCTCCGAGGGCAGCAGCAGTACTGGCGTTCCTGCTGGTGTTCGGACTCGTGGGCGGGTGGATTCTCGCCGGCCGCATGCTCGCCCCGCTGACCCGCATCACGGACGCCACAAGCATGGCCACGAAAGGATCGCTCTCCCACCGGATCCGGCTGCCGGGCCGCAGGGACGAGTTCCGTGAACTTGCCGACGCCTTCGACACGATGCTCGCCCGCCTCGAAGCGCACGTGGCCGAGCAGCGGAGATTCGCGGCCAACGCCTCGCACGAACTGCGCACCCCGCTGGCGATCTCGCGCACGCTTCTCCACGTGGCCCGCAGCGATCCGGCGCAGGACCTCGGTGAGATCATCAACCGCCTGCACGCCGTCAACACCCGGGCGATCGACCTCACCGAGGCGCTGCTAGTGCTCGGCCGCGCCGACCAGAGGTCCTTCACCCGAGAACCCGTCGACCTCTCCCTGCTCGTGGAAGAGGCCACCGAGACACTGCTCCCGCTCGCCGAGAAGCGCGGTGTCGCCATCGAGACCTCCGGTGACATCGCCACGGCTTTCGGCTCACAGGCGCTCCTGCTGCAGTTGACGACGAACCTTGTGCACAACGCGATCGTGCACAACCTGTCCGGTGGAGGCACGGTGTGGGTCGAGACCGGCGCCGGCCCCGAGACCGTGGTGCTCAGGGTCGGGAACAGCGGCGAGAAGCTCTCCCCGCAGATGGTCTCGACCCTCACCGAGCCGTTTCAGCGCGCCACCGAACGTATTCGCAACGACCACGCAGGTGTCGGACTCGGCCTGGCCATCGTCCGGCGGATCACCGAGGTGCACGACGGGTCCCTCACCATCACCCCGCGCGCTGAGGGCGGACTCCGTATCGCCGTTCAACTGCCCGTACCTTCTCCAAAGGACATCTGATCAGTGAGTGAAGCACTACGAGAAGTGCCGGATGGGCGGCAGCAAGGCGACGCCGAGGAGCGCGCGGGGGTCCTGAACACGGCTCAAGCCGGGCAGTGCGGCGCCGATCACGGAGGCACCGGCTCGGGTGCCCGGCGCGTGCGTATCCGCCGGGCGATCCGCGGCCTGTCCGGCCCGGACCCGTGGAAGCGCGGCCTGGTATTCGCGGCGCTGGCACTGCTGCTCGGCCTGCTCCTGCTGCTGCACGCGCAGATCACGGACAAGGGCGGTCTCGGCAGCCTGGTGGAAACGTTCCTGCCATGGTTCGGCCTGTTCATCCCGGTACTCCTTGCCGGGGCGGTGTGGCGCCGCTCCGCCGCGGCGGGGCTCGCGCTGCTGCTGCCGATCGTGGCGTGGCTGAGCCTCTTCGGCGGACTGCTCCTCGACAAGTCCCAGCGGGGCGGCGACCTCACCCTGGTCAGCCACAACGTCAACGCCGAGAACCCCGACCCGGCCGGCACCGCTCGCGACCTGGCCGCCTCAGGGGCAGACCTGCTGGCGCTCCAGGAGATGCCCCCGCAGGCCACGGTTGCGTACGGGAAGGAGTTGGCGAAGGCATACCCGTACCACACGGTGCAGGGCACAGTCGGGCTGTGGAGCAAGCTGCCGCTGTCCGACTCCCGGTCGGTCGACGTCCTGCGGGGCGATGCCGGGCCGCTGGCGAAAACCCGGCGGGCCGAGGACCTTCCCGTGGACCCGCCCCGGGCGCTGCGCACAACGGTGGCCACGGATCAGGGGCCGTTGGTGGTGTACGTGGCGCACCTGGGGTCGGTGCGGCCGATGCCCAGGCACGGTTTCTGGACGGACTCGCGCGACGTCGGCGCCCTCGCACTTGCCAAAGCACTCGCATCCGAGCAGAACGAGCGGGTGGTGGCACTCGGCGATATGAACGGCACCACCGACGACCGTGCGTTCGACGGCCTCACCTCGCAGCTGCACTCGACCCAGGAAGCGGCCGGAGACGGCTTCGGCTTCAGCTGGCCGGCGTCCTTCCCGATGGCGCGGATCGATCAGATCCTGGTCAGGGGCATGGAGCCGAAGAGCTCGTGGGTACTGCCGGCCACGGGCAGCGACCATCTACCGGTGGCAGCACGCATCAGCTGGTGAGCGCTGCCGCCGGCCGGTACCGCGACAGCTCCACATGACACGGTTCAGCAGCCGGCCGCCCTCGCGGCCGTCAACGTCTGACCGCACCGGCGCAGAGGGCCCCGGCAACCACGCGAGGCTTCAGCTGCGGGGCCTTGCCATGCGGGCGTGTCGTGCGGCCTTGAGCGTTTCGGGCAGGAAGCGGTTCTTCAGGGCGGTGCGTTTGGTAGACGGGTCGCCTCCGACGACTTCGGCGTGTCCGTTCATCAGGGCGAGGAAGCCCTGACGAGCCACGTCCTTGCGGCTGTTCTTCTTCATGCCGGGGCCGAAAGCCGTGTCGTCCATACCGGCGCGGGCGTGGAAATCGCTGTCGGTCGCGCCGGGCATGAGCGTGGTGACACTGACGCCGTGCTCCTTGAGTTCTTCGCGCAGGCCGAGGGCGAACATGCGGGTGAAGGCACGGGAGGGCCCGTACACCGTCTCGTACGGCGTGGGCAGGGTCGCGGACAGCGACGAGGTGATCAGGATCCGGCCCCGTTGACCGGCCGCCATGTGCCGGGCGACGTGCTTGGCCAGATGGACCACGGAGGTGACGTTCAATTCGATGAGGCTGAGTTCGTCGTCGAGGTCGGTGTCGAGGAAGGCTCCGCCGATGCTGCGCCCGGCGTTCAGCACCGCCACGTCCAGGAAACGGCCGGTCTGCTCCACCGCGCGCCACACGGTCTCGACGCCGTCGGCCTCGGCGAGGTCGGCTCGTACGGGGACGACCTCGCCGCCGTACCGGGCCAGGTCAGCGGCTGCTGTGTCGATCTTGCCGCTACGCCCCGTCGCCACCAGGTCGAAGCCGTTGATGGCGAACAGCAGGGCGAGTTCGTAGCCGATGCCGGAGGAGGCTCCGGTCACCAGGGCCAGCGGCCGGGGGGTGGCGAGGCTGCTCACGGGGTGCTCCGTTCCGTAGGAGAGGAGGTGGACCGCAGCGGTGCGGTGGTTGTGGGGTCTGCGTTCCAACTGGCCAGGAGCCGCCAGGCCTCCTGCGAGGCCTGGTCGGAGGCGGGCATGTAGAGGAAGAGGGTCTGGTCGTCCTCGCCGGGGAGGGAGAACGCCTGGTATTCGATGGTCAGGGGCCCGACCAGAGGGTGGCGGAAGCGCTTGTGGCCGAAGGTCCGGTTGAGGACCTTGTGGTCGTCCCACCAGCGGCGGAACTGCTCACTCTTCACCGTCAGCTCGCCCACGAGCTCGGCGGTGCGGGTGTCGTCGGGGTGACGGCCGGCGTCCAGGCGCAGGATCGCGGTCATCTCCGCCGCGATCTTCTCCCAGTCCGCGTACAGTTCGCGTGCCTCGGGGGCGAGCACGATCCATCGGGTGAGATTGCGGTCCCGGTAGGGCATGGCGTCGAAGTCTGCGAGCAGGGCCCGGCACAGGTGGTTGGTCGCCAGGACGTCTCCTCGTCGGCCGAGGATGAAGGCGGCGTGGTCGTCGAAGGAGTCCAGGAAACGCCGGATCCCCGGGCGGGCTTTCTGCACGGTGGGTGTGCGCCGCCGAGCCTTGACGGCCTTGGGTCTGACCAGGTCGAACAGGTGGGCGCCTTCGGCGTCGTCCAGGCGCAGCGCCTCCGCAATCGCCGTCAGGACGCTGTCCGAGGGAGTGATGTCACGTCCCTGCTCGAGCCTGGTGTAGTAGTCCGTGCTGACTCCGGCCAGTTGCGCCACCTCCTCGCGGCGCAGGCCCGGCACACGACGGTAGGCACCGTGCTCGGGCAGCCCCACCGATTGCGGGGTGATCCGGGCACGGCAACGGCGGAGGAACTGGCTGAGGTCGATGTTGCTGGCCATGTCTTCCATGTTCCCCGCTCCGGGCCGGTCTCGCGTCGGCAAGGGTGGGTCGCTGCGTCCTAGGAACCGGCTGCGGGAAGACCCGCCTCGCATCGCCTGCCACTCGTCCCGCGGGCGGCCGAGGAGCAGTTCGACAGGCCTGTCGCAGGAGATTGCCGGCCTGCTGCCGCCGGGGCGCTGTTGCAAGCCCGTCGCACCTGGTCACAGAGGGTATGACGGTCATAGCTGCAATCGACTCCGTGTGCCACGGTGGCGGGCATGGAGGGGAATCAGCACACCCACACACACGACCACCACCACGAACACGGACCCGCCCCCACGGGCAACGAGCATCGGCACAGGTCGGCCGGCTCCAGGCTGGGCCGACTGCGGCACCGACTCGCCCATGCGCTCGCGCCTCACAGCCACGAGGCCGCTGACAAGGTCGATTCGGCGATGGAGACCTCCCGCGAGGGAATGCGCACGCTGTGGATCTCACTCGGCGTTCTGGGAGCAACCACCGTCGTCCAAGCCTTGATCGTCGCCTTGTCCGGATCGGTGGCACTGCTCGGGGACACGATCCACAACGCCGCCGACGCCCTGACCGCCGTCCCGCTGGGCACAGCGTTCCTGCTCGGGCGCAGGGCAGCGAACCGCCGCTACACCTACGGATACGGCCGCGCCGAGGACCTCGCCGGCATCCTCATCGTGGCAACCATCGCCGCTTCCGCCGCCCTGGCCGCCTGGGTGGCCGTCGACCGCCTGCTCAATCCCCGTGACATCACCCATCTTTGGGCCGTCTCCGCCGCCGCGCTGACGGGGTTCATCGGCAACGAGTGGGTCGCCCGGTACCGCATCCGCACCGGGAGGAAGATCGGCTCCGCTGCCCTGGTCGCCGACGGCCTGCACGCCCGCACCGACGGCTTCACCTCCCTCGCCGTACTGCTTGGATCCGGAGGCGCAGCGCTCGGATGGCAGGTGTCCGACCCGGTCGTCGGACTGCTCATCACTGCCGCGATTCTGTTCGTCCTCAAGGACGCCGCCCGCGAGGTCTACCGGCGCTTGATGGACTCCGTCGACCCCTCTCTCGTCACCACGGCGGAGAGCGCATTGCAGGGAGTGGAGGGAGTACGCGGCATCGGACCGGTACGGATGCGGTGGATCGGCCACGCCCTGCGAGCCGAGGTCGACATCGTCGTCGATGCGCACCTGACGGTCGTCCAGGCCCATGAACTGGCGGTCGCTGCCGAACACGTCCTGATCCACGCAGTCCCCAGGCTGACCGCCGCGACGGTCCACACCGACCATGCCCCCGCCACCGGCGCCGACCCCCACGCCGCCCTCGCACACCATGCCGGTCGACGCCGGGGCGATGTCTACGGCGGCTGAGGGTTCCGCGGAAGACGGTCGCGGGCACTGGCGAGCGCAGGCCGAGAGAGCCTGGATCTCCGCCGCTCGTCCCCGACAGTCCAGGGGGCGCAGTACGCGAATGACGACTGGAGCGCCGACCTCGCGGCCGGCATGGCCGAGGTCCCAGGTTCTTCCCGATATCCCGAAAGATATATGTGTGCAGACTGGCGGTAATAATTCGATTTCAATTCCAATTCCTACCGAATTTCTGCCGAGATAGTCTCAATGAGTTGCTTTCCCGGACCGGACCGGCGTGCTGCGACAACGCTCCGAACCAGCCGTGTATCCCTGGCACGTCACATGAGGCGAGGGAAGGCTGGAGACGATGGTTGAGCGAAGGAAATTCCTCATGGTCGGCGCCCTGGGTGGCGCGGCCATGCTTTCCACAGGGTGTTCCGGGAGCACAGGCGCATCGTCGACCGGTCACGGCACGGGGACGGGGCACGGTCACGGAAGAGGGTCTGCGGACACCCCGGTGCAGCAGACTCCTCCGCTCGAGAAGTACGTCGATCCACTACCCAGACCGATGACGGCCATCCCGGACCCTTCCGTCTATCCGGGCGCCGACTACTACGACATCACGATGCGGCAGGGCTCGTGGCGATTCCACCGGGATCTCGGGCCGGCAACCGTGTGGGGTTACTGGGCGAGGAACCCGCGCGATCCTCACAAGGCGATCGGAATGGGCTATCTCGGGCCGACCATCAGCGTGACCAAGGACCGCCCGACGGTCGTCAAATACCGCAACAAGTTGCCGACCACCCACCTGTTCCAGTCCGTGATCGACGCCATTCGCGAGGGGGACCCCGAGCTCACCCCGGACGCGCCGCCTCCCTACAAGAGCGAACCGCCTTTCCCCCCGAATATCAACGTGTGGAACGTCGTGCACCAGCATGGCGGTTTCACGGCACCACAGTCCGACGGCATGCCCCTGCAGTCGTTCAGCCCGGACGGCTTCCACGCGGAGGGTTACGCCACCCTGGACCCGAGCCGGGTCGAACGCAACGAAACGATCAGCGGCTACACCAACCACGACCAGGCGTGCATGCTCTGGTATCACGATCACGGCATGGGGATGACCAGCCTCAACGTCTACGCGGGGCTCGCCGGTCTCTACCTCGTTCGTGACCCCGCCGACGAGCGGCTCGGGCTGCCGCGAGGCGAATACGAGGTCCCCCTCATCCTGCAGGACCGAACCTTCAAGCGGGACGGCTCGCTCGCCTACACCATGACCCAGCAGGAAGGCGAGGACACCCCGGTCGTCAACGGAAAGGCGTATCCCTTCCTGGCCGTCGAGCCGCGACGCTACCGGCTGCGCATCCTCAACGCGTCGAACGAGCGTTTCTGGCGACTGAGGTTCGACGTTCCCAGGGATGTACTGCCTCAGCCCACACTGCCGTTCTGGCTGATCGGAACCGACGGCGGCTTCCGTGCTCCGTTGCGCATGCTGAACTTCCTGATCGGGTCGGCCGAGCGGTACGACCTGATCGTCGACTTCAGTCAGATGCCCATGGGCACGAAGGTCACATTGACCAACTACAACGCGCCGGTCCACTACCCCGGCGGCGGCGGACCGGAAATCTCGGAAATCATGCAGTTCCAGGTCACCAAACGACTGTCCGGAGGCGGGGACAGCACGACGCCTCCGAAGAAGCTCAAGCTGCCGGAGGTCGCACCTGTCGAGCCGGAACCGGACACCCGTCGGCGGGAGTGGGTTCTGTACCAGCACAAGCTGTTCGGCACCATGACATTCAACGCGGTGCCATTCATGGAGCCTTCCCAGGACTTCATCAAGGTGGGCTCGACCGAGATCTGGGAGTACATCAACCCCAACCACGACGCCCACCCGATGCATGTCCACCTCGTCAACTTCCAGGTCTTGAACAGGCAGCCGATCGACGCAGCGGGATACCAGGCGGATTACGAGAGGTGGCTCGACGACGGCCGCAAACCGGAGGATCGACCGGTGTTGGCGAACTATCTCACCGGCCCGCCGATTCCGCCGGACCCGGACGAAGCACGGTCCTACAAGGACACCGTCAAGTCCTATCCGGAGACGGTGACCAGAATCATCATCAAGGAATTCAGCCCGCCGACGGGTATGATCGCGTCAATTCCGGGCAGCGGCGCCGAATTGCCGGCGACGTACATCCATCACTGTCATATTCTCGAACACGAGGACGATGACCTGATGCGCCCGTGGACGATCGTCGGCCAAGACGGCGAAAGTGGCGAAGACGGCGGCGGCCACGGCAAATGACGGGGTGATGTACCTGCGCGTGCCGGTCCGCACCCATGGGGCCCGGGGCGGGGCCCCTGCTTCGCCGAGCAGGGGCAGAACGTGGTTGCCGATCAAAACAATGACGCAACCAGCGGCGTCCCGGCCGTTGGGGGAAACATAGAGAAGGAGAGCCGCCATGCCGGCACAGGGAGCTGGGCAGCAGCCCACGACCGAGCTCGACGCCCGCTACAGCTCCGCGCTCAATCCCCGCCCGGGTGCCGCGGACGTGACCGCCACCCAGTGGGATGAGGCACAACAGCAGTTGGAGACGGCTGAGATCTTCTGGGTGTCCACGGTGCGGCCCGACGGCCGGCTGCACGTCACTCCTGTGATCGCCGCCTGGCACGGCGGGGTGATGTATTTCTCCACCGGTGCGCTGGAGCAGAAGGCAAGGAATCTCGCTCGTGACGGGCACTGCGCAGTGACCACCGGAAGGAACTCACTCACCGACGGGCTGGACCTCGTGGTCGAGGGCGAGGCGGAGCGGGTTGTGGATCCGGCGGTGCTGGAGGAGGTGATCACGGCGTACGAGACGAAGTACGGGCCACACATCACGTCACCCGAGGGCACCTTCCACGGGATCGGCGAGGCATTCCGGAGGGGGGACGCGGTGGTGTTCGCGGTGACTCCGGCGACCGCCTACGGCTTCGGTCGCGACGACGGTGTCTACAGCCACACGCGTTGGACGTTCTGAGACCGGGCAGAGCCTCGTCGAACGATCGCCGCAGGCTCACGCCCCTCCGGCTCGCTCCTGCTCGCCGGAGGGGCCGGAATCCGGTCAGCCGACGGATGCCGGGCTCACGGTGGCCGTCCGGCGGGAGAAGACCATGTCCAGCCGGTCGGGTTTCACGGTGACGACCGCTTGAGGACGGGGCGGTCGCGACGTGAGTTCCAGGTGCGGCCAGGTCTGGAGGATGGCCGCCAGGATGATGTGGAGTTCGGCCCAGGCGAAGTTCTCACCTATGCACTTGCGCCGCCCGTCACCGAAGGCGAGGAAAGCTCCGCGGATGGTGGCAGCAGACCCAGGGCCCCAGCGGTCCGGGTCGAAGGTGTCGGGGTCGGGAAAGTACTCGGGGTCGTGCTGGTGGAGATAGGGACTCCACACGACGTCGGCACCTTCTGGAATCGAGTGGTCCCCCAGGTCGATGTCACGGGTCGCCGTCCGGGTCACCATCCAGGCCGGCCCGTACTTTCGCACGGCCTCCTGCAGCACCTGGCGGGCATAGGGCAACTCCTCGAGATCGTCGAAACGCAGAGTCCGGTTCTCGCAGACGGCAGCCAGCTCGGCACGCAGGCGCCGCTCGACCTCCGGATGCCGGGTGACCTCGTAAAGGGTCCAGGCAAGGGTCGCCCCTGTCGTTTCGATGGCTCCGGTCAACAGGGTGATGGCCTCGTCCTGGAGGTGCTGACGAGTGAGGGGCTCGGGTGCGGTGAGCAGGGTCTCGAAGAGCCCGGCCTGCCGGCCCGCGTGCGGGCATCCCGCGGCGTCCCCGGGAATGGACGTGCCGGCGTCCAGACGGCCTGCGTGGTGGTCGATGGCCTGATCGATCAGGGTACGCAGACGGGCGACACGGCGGGCGTGGGCTCGGTTCGCCGGGAGCGGCAGCCGGGTGACCCAGGACGGCAGGATGGTCTGGCGGATCGTGCCCTTCATGATCTCGGGCATGAGCCGGGTGAACTCGCCCTGCAAGTGGGCCGGCAGGTCGGTGCCGAACAGAGCGACGAGGAACGACGCGAGGGTCACATCGTTCATGTCCGCGAAGACGTCGCGCTGCTCGCCGTCCTGCCAGGCACCGACCATCGCCGAGACCTGGTCGATCATGGCGCTGCCGCGGGTGGCTATGTGCGCTTTGTTGAACATCGGCTGCATAAGACGCCTGTTGCGCAAATGGGTCTCCCCGTCGGCGACGGTGGCCAGTCCGTCGCCGAAGAACACCCGCAAAGCGTCGATTATCTTTCCGCCCTTCGCGAAATGGGCGGCGTCAGTGACGAGAACCTGTCGAGTGAGCGCAGGGTCGGTGACCACGTAGGCGGGTGTGGTGCCAATGCGTATACGCACGACACGGCCGTACTCACGCAGGGAAGTGATGAAGGGCAGCGGGGCGCGGGCCAAGTGGTGGGCGTGACCGATCAGCAGGAGCCCGCCGGGCGCGGTCGGGGCGGAGGGGGGAAGCGGGGCGTTCACGGTATTCGGCACTCCTCGTGGGGGGGGTCGCTGAGATGCGGCCCATGCATGCCCAAGATCAAACCCGGGAATGCCACCCGCAGGTGATCAATGCGTCACGCACACGCACACGCCCGCGCCCCGTAGCTCCCCGACCTCCTCAAGACTTCGAGCCGCGACAGCATGCCGGAAATCCCGGGCCGGCGGCCTGCCCCAGGAGGCCGACGCCCTTCAGCGGTCAGGCCTGAGGACAGGCCGGCTGCGGGGACCTGCCCGCCGCACTCGCACAATCAAATCGAACAGACGTACTATTCAAGTGTGCCGACGTACGACTTTCCCCAAGACCTGCGCGACGCCCAGATCGCCCTCCACCGGACCCGCACGACCCTGGAACGCTGCGCCGCGGGCCTCCCCTGGGCCGCCGACCCGATGGCAGGGCGGCAGGCCGAGAGGCAGCTGCGCAGCGACTACCGGTCCGGGACGGCGGACAGGCCAGGGCGCACCCCCGAGCAGTGCGACGAGGTGTCCCGGCTCCGGAAGCAGCTGCTCGACCTCAGCATCACGGTGACCAACCACCCCTACTGGACAACGGTGGACAGGAGTGGCGCAGTCGATGTCCGTGCGGCGCCCGAGCACGCCCACAAGAGAGTGGCCACGGACGGGGCGCCGTAGCCGTGGCCGGGTCCGGCGGAATATCCCGGCTCGAGAAGTGGCGGGCGACGCGCGAGTACCTCGCCTGGCAGCTTCGGCTTGTCGACCACCGGATCCGAGAGCTCGAGGCCCAGGAGCAGCGGGAGAAACGCCGGCGGGCGCAGGCGCGGGCCGAGCAGTCATGGAAGATCCAGCCACAGCGCTCCAGCTCGAGCGCCCTGCTGCACCGCGGGAACTGCACGATGTACAGGAACGGCTCCGGGTTCATCAGCCGCGAGGAAGCGATCATCGCGCTCGCCGAGCCCGATATGGAGGCCTGTCAGATCTGCAACCCACAGACCGGACTGCAGTGAGACGAGGCACCCGGCTGGACGCGTCACCCGGTGTAGCGCGCCGTCGGCAGGATCAGACGTTTTTCTGGGCCGCAGCGCGCCGCTGCCGCTTGCCGAGGGGCGCCTGGGAAAGGTCCTCGGCATTGCTCCTGAGGTTCTTGTAGCCGTAGCCGCGTTCGGCCAGCCACGTCATCGCCGCACCTTCAGCCCGTTCGGTCGCTTCCAGGATGTCCTCTTCTTCGTCCCCGGAGTCCAGGAAGCGGAAGGTGAAGGCCGAGCGTGCGGCCACGTCGTAGCTGAGGTGTCCCTCAGTGGTGAAGGCCGCGCGCAGGACGTCGTGCTCCGCAGCACGGGCCAGGAGCTCGGCCCGCTGATCAGCGCCGAGTCCGTCGAAGACACCACGGACCGTGATTCGGAAGGTACGAGTACTCATCCCACGACCCTAACCAGTGCGATCGTCGCAGCTCCACCGGATTTCTCCCGGAGCGCGGTGGGCAGGGTGGGCCATCACCCCCAGCCGGCTCGCGACACGACCGCGCCACGGCTTGATAGGCAAGTGAGCATTTGCCTACTGTTCGAGATCTGCTCGCGGCTGAGCATGAAGCACCGGCTCGGCATCTCGCGCCAGGCGGTCTCCCAGCACCTCGCGGTGCTGGAGGCAGCCGGGCTCGTCGAGACCCGGCGGGAGGGCCGCTACAAGTTCCACAACCTGAACACAGCCCCTCTGCGGCAGATCGCCGAGCGGTGGCTCATGCCCGACGCATCCGGACCGGAGAAGAGCACCCCATGAAGATCCATCTGACCAGCGTCTTCGTCGACGACCAGGCCAAGGCCCTGCGCTTCTACACCGAGATCCTCGGCTTCGAGAAGAAGCACGACGTCCCGGTGGGCGAGAAGGACCGGTGGCTGACCGTCGTCTCGCCCGACGAGCCGGGCGGCACCGAACTCCTTCTGGAGCCCGTCGGGCACCCGGTCGTCACGACCTACCGCGACACGCTCGTCAAGGACGGCATCCCGCTCGCCCAGTTCGCCGTCGACGACGTGAAGGCGGAGTACGAGCGCCTGCGCGGCCTCGGCGTCCTCTTCACTCAGGAGCCGATGGAGATGGGTCCCGTCACCACCGCCGTCTTCGACGACACCTGCGGCAACCTGATCCAAATCGCGACACAGCCGTAGTTGACGATCGGCGGCGCGGTGCCCGGACCGTGGTTGCAGGACACGGCCAAGAGGCTGCGGGCGATCAGCGACGAGTCGCCGGACCGTTCCTACTAGCGGGCCGACGTGGTGCGAACGCTGGTGGTGACCTTCTGGCAGGCCGGCACTCATTGGTGCTCGGCCCACCCGGAACGGTGAAGTCCGAGATGGCCCGGGAGCTCACGAGCAGGGTCGAGGGGACGGCATACCGGGAGATCCTCCTGTCGAAGTTCACCGCGCCGACGAGGATGTTCGGTCCCATCGACGTCGCCGCACGGACCCGAGGTGAGTACCGACAGGTCTACGACGGCCGCCCCACAACCGCGTATGCCGCGATCTACGACCGACAGTGGGCCGATCGCGCTCAGAGTCACTTGGCGCGGCTGTGGATGAGAGTGAGGGCGTGTTCCTGTGCACGCCCCCTCAGGATGTCGTCCAGTTCGTCGAAGAGCGCACCTGCGGTGCTCCCGTTCCAGTCGGGCGGGAGCAGCGCGAGGGGAATGCCGGGATCGCGATACGGCAGTCGGCGCCACTCGGTGAGCATGGGGACGTAGGCCCGGAAGGCCTCTCTCGGAGTGGCCCGGGCCCAGGAGGAGGGATCGGCGAGCGGGCTGTAGCGGCGGAGGAAGTCCGCGTACATTTCGGTGAGTTCGTCAAGGTCCCACCAGGTGCTGACCTTGGTCCGCAGGTCTGCGAACGCGAGATGCTCCGCGCCGAAGATGTCGGCGTAGCCGGAGAGTTCACGGCGCTCCAGCGTTCGCCGTGTCTCCGTGGCGAGGTTTCCCGGGGCGATCCAGACCCCTGGGGCCGCGGTGCCGAAGCCCAGCCGGGTCAGGCACGTGCGGAGTTCGTGCCGCTTCTCCCGCTCGGTCTCGGGCACGGAGAACACGACGAGGAGCCAGCCGTCTTCGACGGTTGCCCGAGCACGCTCGAAGATCCGTACATCGCCTTCGGCGAGGGTGCCCAGCGTGGAGTCGGCCAGGGAGTACCCCGCCTTGCCCTCGTGACGCACGCTGTCCAGGATTCCTCGGCGCTTCATGCGTGACACCGAAGACCGCACCGCGGGTGCTTCCACGCCGAGGTCGGACATGATCCGCACCAGGGACGCCACCGAGAGCCAGTTCGCCTCACCCCGTGCGTACAGTCCGAAGAGGGTCGTGATCAGCGGGCCGTGGCGGGTGTCGCGGTTCGCCGCACCGGGAGTTTCCGATCGGGTTGCCGCCGTCATGTCCGCACCATCGTCCCCGTAGCCGAGCCGCTCACGAATCCCCCAGCCTAAGGGATGTCGTGCACGGCCCGGCCCGGGGCGGATCGGGGCCTCATGCCAGGCGGGTGCGCCTGACCTGGCTGCGCGGTTCCCCGTGCGAGTCCTCCCCGAGGGTCTCGGACCTCAGCTGCCGGTAGGTTGCTTCAGGGCCACGGTGCCGACCCCGCCGACCTCAGACGAAGGCTCGGGCTCGGGCTCGGGCTGGAAGCTGATCTCTCCGTCGAGCACCTTGCGCATCCTGGCCTTGTCCAGAGCGCCCTCCCACTTGGACACCGCGATGACGGCGACACAGTTGCCCAGGAGATTGGTCGCCACACGCATGGTGTCCATGATCCGGTCCACCCCGAGAAGGAGTGCCACAGCGCCGGCGGGGATCACTCCGAGCGCGGACGCGGTGGCGGAGAGGGCGAGGAAGGCCGAACCGGGCACGCCGGCCATGCCCTTGCTCGTCAGCATCAGCACGACGACGACGGTGATCTGCTGCCCGAGCGTCAGGTCCACGCCGACGGCCTGGGCGATGAACAGGGTGCCGATGGACAGGTAGATCGACGCGCCGTCAAGGTTGAACGAATACCCTGTCGGAAGGACGAGCCCGACAGCGTCCTCACGGCACCCGGCCTGCCGAAGCTTCTGCATCATGCGCGGCATCACCGCCTCGCTGGACGCCGTGCCCAGTGCCAGCAGCATCTCCTCGCGCGTGTAGCGGACGAACTTCCACAGGCTGACCCCCGTGAACGCCTTCAGGGCCAGTCCGAGGAAGACGAGGAACACGAGTGCCACGGCGTAGCAGACTCCGATGAGCTTGCCGTACGTCGACAGCGCGCCGAGCCCGTACTCCCCCACCAGATGGGCGGTGGCACCGAACACCGCCAGCGGAGCCAGCTTCATGATGAAGCCGACCACCGCGAAGACGACCTCCTGGGCCTGTTCGATGGCGGGGAGGATCGCCGGAACCCTGGACTGGCCCAGATGCAGCAGCGCCGCACCTACCAGGCAGGCGAGTACGAGCACTTGGAGCAGGGAGTTCTCCGCGAAGGCACCGACGGCGCTGTCCGGCAGCGAGTGAAGGATGAACTCCGAGGTCGACGGCAACGAACCGCCGCCGGTCTTCTCATCCACGGCGGACGCGTCCAGCGATGCCGGGTCGACGTTCATTCCGCTGCCCGGCCGTACCAGGTTGCCCGCCAGGAGACCGACGGCGAGAGCAAGGGTCGTTGCGACCTCGAACCAGATGAGCGCCTTGAGGCCTATGCGTCCGAACGCCTTCAGATCCCCGGCCTTGGCGATGCCCGCGATCACCACGCAGAAGACGAGCGGCGCGATCATGGCTTTGATCAGTCGGACGAACCCGTCCCCGAGCGGCTGTACCGCGGATCCCAGTTGAGGCCACAGCCGACCGACGACTACCCCCAGCAGGAGGGCGAGAGCAACTTGCGCGAACAGTGAAGTACGGAGGAAACGGGCGGTACGTCGGGCCAGTGACGGGCTGGCGTCCGGCATGAGGCACTCTCCAGACAATCATATTCCACGATACGGAATTAAACTTCCGTCGACTGCCCGCCACTATGACCGCTCGCCCCGTCCAGTGGAAGATGCCCGCAAGAGGGAAGATCTTTTTTGGTGATAACTACAACGCGCCGGTGAGGCCCGCCCGGACCATGCGCGCGCAGTACCGCGTGCCCGGGCCGGATGCGCCGCGCTCGCTCGCTGTTCGAGCACACGGGACACGGCGTCCTGGAGATCGTCAGGACGCAGGGAAACCCGCATACGGCGCCGCAGGGTGACGCGGCATCGCATACGGGTTCCCGGTGGTGCGGTTCACCGGCCGCACCGGGCCGGTCGGCTCCCGTCAGGGAGTGACGAGGACCTTGAGAGCTTCGCGGCGGTCCATGGCGCGGTAGCCCTCGGGGGTCTGCTCCAGAGTGACGGTGCGATCGAAGACACGACCGGGTTCGACGGTGCCGTCCAGGACGGCGGGGAGCAGTTCGTCGATGTAGGCGCGGACGGGCGCGGGGCCGCCGGTCAGGGTGACGTTCGGGCCGAAGAGGCTACCGAAACCGACGGGCGCGTCCTCGTACTGGGGGACGCCCACGCGGCTGATCACTCCGCCCGGCCGGACCGCGCCGAGCGCCATCTCGTAGGCGGGCATGTGCCCGACGGCTTCGAGTACGGCGCGGGTGCCGTGGCCGCCGGTCAGGTCGCGGACCTTGGCGATCCCCTCTTCCCCGCGTTCGGCGATGACGTCGGTGGCACCGAAGAAGCGTCCCAGGTCGGTGCGGGCCTTGTGCCGGCCCATCAGGATGATTCGCTCGGCACCGAGTCGCCTGGCAGAAAGGACGGCGAGCAGTCCGACGGCGCCGTCGCCGATGACGGTGACCGAGTCACCGGGACGCACCCGTGCCTGGTGGGCGGCGTGGTAGCCGGTGCCGTACACGTCCGCCAGGGTCAGCAGCGAGGGCAGCAGCGCGGCGTCGACGTCCTTGGGGAGCTTGACCAGGGTGCCCTGGGCCTGGGGGACGCGGACTGCGTCGGCCTGGGCCCCGCCGACTCCGGCGGCGAAGAAGCCGCCGTTCGGGCAGGAGGTGTGCAGGCCCTCGCGGCAGAACTCACAGGTGTTGTCGGCGAAGGCGAACGGTGCCACCACCAGGTCGCCGCGCTTCAGACCGGAGACCTCGGAGCCGAGATCCTCGACGGTGCCGAGGAACTCGTGGCCCATGGGCACAGGTCCGTCAGCGGCGTTCAGCGTGTGGAACGGGTGCAGGTCGCTGCCGCACACGCAGGAGCGAACGACGCGCACGATCGCGTCGGTCGGCCGCTCGATGACCGGGTCGGGGGCGTCCTGGACACGGACGTCGCCGGCTTCGTACATGAAGGTGGCCCGCATGGGGACAACTCGCTTTCTCGTTGCGTGGTTCTTGGTGCTCTGCCGCCTGCCGGGGGGCACGGACGGCAGGTACGGGAACTGCTCGGTAGCGGAATCAGGGGACGCTGAGGACGGTTTTTCCGAGGGCCTGGTGGCTGCGGAGTCGTGCGGTGGCCTCGGCGGCGGTGTCGAAGGAGAAGGTGGCGTCGATCAGGGGCCGTACACGTCCGTCGGCGACCGCGTGCAGCAGCCGTTCACCGGCCGCGGCGATGACGTCGCCGAGTTCCGCGGCCCGGGTGAAACCGAAGGACACTCCGTGCAGGCGCAGGTGGCGGTAGGCCAGTGCGTCCAGGTCGATGGTGGAGGCGGCCCGGTCGAGGCGGCCGATGTTGACCACGGCGCCATCGGTGCGGGTGGCGGGCAGGCAGGCGGCGAAGGTCCGGCCGCCGACATGGTCCAGGGCTATGTGGACACCGGCACCGCTGGTGGCGGTGAGCACCGCCTGAGTCATGTCCTGTTCGCCGGTGATGACGACGGTGTCGGCTCCGGCGTTCAAGAGGAGGTCGCGCTTGGCGGCGTCGCGGGTGGTGGCGATGATCCGGCTCGCGTCCAGGGCGCGGGCGATCCGCACGCCGATCAGGCCGATGCCGGAGGTGGCGCCGGTGATCAGCACCGACTGCCCGGCCTGGAAGCCGGCCACGGCGAGGGCGCCGTGCTCGGTGAGCAGTCCGGTCGGCAGGGCGCATGCTTCCTCGTGGCCCAGTTCGTCGGGGACGGGCAGGACGTGCCGGCGGTCGGCCCGCACGTACTGGGCGAAGCTGCCAGGTGTCGTGCCCATCACCCGGCTGCCGACGGCCGGCATGTCGGCCCCTTCGCCGACGGCGGTGATCTCACCGGCGAACTCGAAGCCGGCCTGGTACTCCTCGCCCGTGCCGCCGGCCGTGGGGTCGGCGGCGGCGAGCATCGCGGCGTCCGCGTTGTTGAGGGCCACCGCACGGGCACGCACCACGACCTGTCCGGGGCCCGGTTCGGGCACAGGGACCTGGCGCGGTGTCCAGTCAGGGCCGGTGCCGCCGAACAAGGCGGTCATCGTGGCAGGCATGAACGGGGGTCTCCCTTCGCGTGCGGGGTTCAGCGGCTGCGGGTGCGCGGGCCGGCGTACTGCTCTTCGGTGACCTTCTCCAGCCAGCTGGTCTCGGGTCGGTCGTCGCCGGGAGCCGGGGCTTCCCACAGCGCCAGGTGCTCCATGAAGCGGTCCTCGGTGGCGCCGTGCCAGTGCTCCTCGCCGGGCGGGCAGGTGACCGTCTCGCCGGGGTGGGCTTCGAGGACGGTGCCGTCACGGGTACCGATCAGGGCAGTCCCGGCGACGATGTGGAGGGTCTGGCCGACGGCGTGGTGATGCCATGCGGTGTGGGCGCCCGGGGAGAAGCGGACCATGTTGGCGCGCATCCTGGACGGCTCGCTGCCGGCGTATAGGGCGTCGAACCACACGTCTCCGGTGAACCAGTCCTCCGGTCCCTTCGCCGTGGCCTGCTGCTTTACGAACTCCATGTCGCGCTGTTCCTCTCGTCTCGGGCCAAAGGGTGCGCCGTGTACAGGCGCGTGTCCGTCCGGGGTCCGGCTCAGCGCCCGGTCGCGTCGGTGATCTGCTTGAGGCGGCCCAGGGCATCCATCGCGTTGGGCCAGCCGGCATAGAAGGCCAGGTGGGTCAGCGCCTCGGCCAGCTCGTCACGTCCCAGTCCGTTGTCCATGGCCAGCCGCAGGTGGAAGGTGAGCTGCTCGCCCCGGTACAGCGCGGCGAGCGCGGTCACCGTGACCAGGCTGCGATCCCGCGGGGAGAGCCCCGGACGGTTCCACACATCCCCGAAGAGAACCTGATCGGTCAGTTCGACCATCTTCGGTGCCACATCGCCCAGCGCCTGCCGTGCGGGGGATTCTTTTTCCGCCACGCCAATTTCCTCCAGTTACATCCATCGGCTCGTCGACCGAATTCCTGACCCTTTTCGTGGTCTGCTCCCCATGGTTGCACCCAGGCGCGCGACAGTGCAGAGGAGAGTTTTATCCTGGGATGAAAACATCCTGGGAGAGATTCCTCCCCCTCACGCGAGGCTCGCCCGCTGTCACACTGGTGGCATGAGTCCGACACCGCATCTCAACGAGCTGGGCGAGTTCCTCAAAGCGCGCCGGGCCGAGCTCAGCCCTCGAACCGTGGGCCTGCCCGACAGCGCCGGTCACCGCCGGGTGACCGGGCTGCGCAGGGAAGAGGTGGCCCAGCTCTCGGCGATTTCGACGGACTACTACACCAGGCTTGAGCAGGGCCGCATGCCTGCCTCGGCACCCGTCCTGGACGCGGTCGCCCAGGCGCTGCACCTGGACGACGACCAGCGGCGCTATCTGTTCGGCCTGGCCGGGAAGGAAACCGCCAAGCCCCGTCGCCGCGCCCGTCAGAAGGTACAGCCGCAATTGCGCAGGGTCCTGGACGACCTCACCGCCACGCCCGCCGTCGTAATGGGCCGCCGGATGGACGTCATCGCATGGAATCCGCTCGCGGCAGCTCTGGTCACCGATTTCTCCGCCGTCCCGGAGAAGCACCGCAATTACGTGCGCATTCTGTTCACCGACCCCGCGATGCGCACGCTGTACGCCGATTGGAAAAGCGTCGCCCGCACCAGCGTCGCGCAATTGCGCATGGAGGCGGCCAAGTACCCGGACGACCCCCGGTTGACCGCCCTGGTCGGTGAGCTGTCGGTCCAGGACCCGGACTTCCGACAGTGGTGGGCCGCGCATCACGTCGCCACCCTGAGTGTCGGCACGAAGGTCCTCCACCACCCGGTCGCCGGTGAGCTCTCCCTGGACTGGGACACCCTGACCGCCAGCACCGACCCCGACCAGCAACTGGTCGTCTGGACCGCCGAGGTCGGCTCCCCCACCCACGACGGGCTGCGCATCCTCGCCTCCTGGGCCGCGGACCAGCACCTCTCGGCCACTCCGGCGGAGTGAGGGCGGCCTCGGTCAGGGGGTGGTCAGTTCGCCTGTGCGCAGGGCCGAGGTGACCCCACCGTCCATGAGGAGGTCGGCACCCGTGATGAAGCCGGCCTGGCGGCCGAGGAGGAAGGCGGCCGCTTCGGCGACCTCGTCGGGCGTGCCGAACCGTCCGGCCGCCGACACCTCGCGCACGTGGTCGAACCATTCGCGACGGGGCCCGGACAGCTCGTCCTGGGCAAGCGGTGTGATGATCACGCCGGGGCTGACCGCGTTGAGGCGGGCACCTCGCTTTCCCCACGCGGCGGCGGCCGTCTGTACCCGCAGTGAGTTGGCCCGCTTGGACAGAGCGTAGGCATGGACGGTGGAGCCGATCCGGCCGGGCTGGAGGAACGGCAGCGCCAGCAGCTCCGCGGTCTCGGCCGTGGCGAGCGCGTGCTCGATCTCCGGGGCCCAATGGCTCTCCCGGTGCCCGGCCATGCTGGCGATGACCAGGCCGGCCCCGCCCGGGGCGACGACGCGCGCGAAGGCGTCGAGGACCATCGCGGTCCCGACGAGGTCGACGTGCAGAATGCGTTCGACGGGGGCCTGGGTGGGTGAGACGCCCGCGGTGTGCACGACCTGGGCGACGGGGCCCAGGACGGCGGCCGCTTCGGCCAGTGCCTCGACGGCGCCGTGGTCGGAGACGTCGGTCACTCGGGTGACCACATCGTGGCCCTCGCCGCGCAAGCGGTCGGCGGCAGCCGTAGCTGCCTCGTCACGGTGGTCGGCGAGCAGCACCTTGCGGCCGGCGCCGATGCGGCGTGCGATCGCCAGGCCGATGCTCCCGGAGCCGATGACGACGGCTACTTCCTTGGCCCACTCGGCTTTTTCGCTCATTTCCGGAGTCTCCTGATGCTTTCGTGTCCCGGTCCGGGTGCGAACCGACCAGTGCCTTGCTGCGGGCGCCGTCCCGTCATGGCGTGATCAGGACTTTCAGGGCCTCACGGTCGTTCATCGCCCGGTAGCCTTCGGCGATGTCCTCCAGGCCGAGCGTGCGGTCGAAGACGCGGCCGGGCCTGATCGAGCCGTCGAGGACGTGGGGCATCAGCTCCTCGATGTAGGCGCGGGCGGGAGCGACGCCGCCGGTGAGAGTGATGTTTCGCATGAAGTCACCGAAGCCGAAGGGCACGTCGGTGAACTGGGGTGCCCCGACGCGGCTGATCGTGCCGCCGGCGCGGACCACGCCGAAGCTCTGCACGAGCGCGTCCTGGAGGCCTACGCACTCGAGGACCTTGCGGGTGCCCTCACCGCCTGTCAGGTCACGGACCCGGGCGATGCCTTCGTCACCCCGTTCGGCCACCACGTCGGTGGCGCCGAAGTCGCGGCCCAGGTCGGTGCGCTTCGTGTGCCGGCCCATCAGGATGATCCGGTCGGCGCCCAGCAGCCGGGCGGAGATCACGGCTGCCAGGCCCACGGCGCCGTCACCGACGACGGTGACGCTGTCGCCGCGTCCGACGCCGGCGGTGCGGGCCGCGTGGTAGCCGGTGCACAGGATGTCGGAGAGGGTCAGCAGATCCGGCAGCAGTTCGGAGTCCTCCCCCACCGGCAGGCCGACCAGGGTCCCGTCGGCGTACGGGATCCGGGCGGCCTGTCCCTGGCCGCCGTCGACTCCGTTCACGCCCCACGACCCGCCGTGCACGCAGGAGGTCTGCAGCCCTTCGCGGCAGTACGCACAGGTGTTGTCGGAGTAGACGAACGGAACCACGACGACGTCGCCGCGCTTGAACCGCCGCACCTCGGATCCGGTCTCCTCGACGACCCCGAGGAACTCGTGTCCCATGTGGCGGGGCCGGTCGGTGGGCGGCAGCGACTTGTAGGGCCACAGATCGCTGCCGCAGATGCAGGACAGCACGATCCGCACGACCGCGTCGGTGGGGTTCTGGATCTTCGGGTCGGCGACGTTCTCGACGCGTACGTCGTCGGCCGCGTACAACAGGGTGGCTCGCATGAGCGGAACTCCTCGAAATGGGAAGGGGGTTGGCAGGTGCCGCGTCAGCGGCGTGAGCGGTGTGCGGTGCCGTGCCTCAGCGTGGTTCCAGGCGGAGGGTGGAGGCGCGGGCCCGGTCGGTCAGGACGTGCTCGACGATGCCGGGGTAGCGCGCGTACTTGTCGCGGTAGGCGGCGTCCACACCCGTGTACGCGCTGGGATCCGCCTCACGGAAGGCCACCTCCTGCCGCACACCGCCGGCTTCGATGCGGCCCTGGTGGCGGGACTGCGTCCCCCGGTACCAAGGGCCGTCGGGGCCCTTGACCGAGCGGACGTAGATCTGGTCGCCGGCGCGCACCACCCACATGGTCACCGGATCGCGCAGGCTGCCGTCGCCGCGTTCGGACTGCAGGTCCAGTTCCTCGGCTGCGCCGATCTGCTCCAGATCCGAGCCGTTCCAGGTCTTCATGGTCTTTCCTTCCGAGCGGGGGGCGGGATCGCGGGGCGATGCGCGTCGCCGGTGATGCGACGGCGGGCTTCACGGGGGCGGGCGTTCAGGCGTTCAGGCGTTCAGGGTGACGTTGCCGAGTCGGCTGACAATGGCCGGGTCGCGGTGGTCGAAGAACTGCGACGCGCCGGTGTCCAGGGCGACGACGGCCGCCATCTGGTCGTCGGTGAGCTCGAAGTCGAAGACCTGGAAGTTCTCCGCCATGCGCTCGGCGCGAACCGACTTGGGGATCACGACGACGTTCCGCTGGATGAGCCAGCGCAGGACGACCTGGGCCACGGACTTGCCGTGCGCGGCGGCGATGCCCGTGAGCACCGGGTGCGTGAAGAGGTTGTTCCGGCCCTCGGCGAAGGGGCCCCAGGACTCGATCTGGACCCCGCGTTCGCGCATGAGTTCCTGATCGGCCGTGCGCTGGTGGAAGGGGTGGGTCTCGATCTGGTTGACAGCCGGCGTGACCTCGTTGTGGTCGATCAGGTCCACCAGCCGGTCGGTGTGGAAATTCGAGACGCCGATGGCCCGTACGAGGCCCTCGCGGTGCAGGCTCTCCATGGCCCGCCAGGAGCCGTAGACGTCGCCGTAGGGCTGGTGGATCAGGTACAGGTCGAGAGAGTCCAGGCCGAGCTTGCGCAGTGAGGTGTCGAAGGCGCGCCTGGCCTTGTCCTCGCCCGCGTCGGAGATCCACAGCTTGGTGGTGACGAAAAGGTCCTGGCGCGGGATGCCGCTGGTCCTGATCGCGCGGCCCACTGCCTCCTCGTTGCCGTAGGCGGCCGCGGTGTCGAGGGACCGGTATCCGGCTGCGAGGGCGTCGATGACTGCCTGCTCGGTCTGCTCGGGCGGGATCTGGTAGACGCCGAAGCCGAGGATCGGCATCTCGACGCCGTTGTTCAGGGTGACGGTCTGCATGAGGGTTCCTTACGCTCGTGCGTGCGTGGGTCGGGTGTCAGCGTTCGAGCATCTGCCGGGCGCCCTCCGGGTGGGTCTCGCCGGCGGCCGCGGGCAGGCTGCTGAGCTTGTCGATCTGCTCGGTGGTCAGCCGGACACGGTCGGCCGCGGTGTTCTCCTCGACCCTGTGGACACGTTTGGTGCCGGGGATGGGCGCGATGTCGTCGCCCTGGGCGAGCAGCCACGCCAGCGCGACCTGCGCCGCGGTCACATCGGCTTCTTCGGCGACGGCCTGGACCTCGTCGGCGATGCGCAGGTTGCGCCGGAAGTTCTCGCCAGAGAAGCGCGGATTGCCGTGCCGGAAGTCGCCTTCGGCGAAGTCCTCGGTGGAGCGGATCGTGCCGGTCAGGAAGCCGTGCCCGAGCGGGGAGAAGGGCGCCAGGCCGATGTTCAGGTCACGCAGGACCGGCAGGACCCGCTCCTCCAGCCCACGGGTCCACAGCGAGTACTCGGACTGCACAGCGGCGACGGGGTGGACGGCGTGGGCGCGGCGGATGGTGTCCGGCCCGGCCTCCGAGAGGCCGAAGGCGCGGACCTTGCCCTGGGTGATCAGCTCGGCCACAGCCCCGGCGGTCTCCTCGATCGGTGTGTCCGGGTCGACGCGGTGCTGGTAGTAGAGGTCGATGTAGTCGGTGCCCAGCCGTTCGAGCGAGCCTTCGACGGCGGTGCGGATGTTGGCCGGGCTCGAATCCAGGTTCCAGGGGCCCGGCCCCGAGTGGGCGACCATGCCGAACTTCGTCGCCAGCACCACCTGGTCGCGGCGGCCCTTCAGGGCCCGGCCCACGAGTTCCTCATTGGCGTAGGGGCCGTAGATCTCGGCTGTGTCGATCAAGGTGACGCCCAGCTCAAGGGCGCGGTGCAGGGTGCGGACGGACTCCGCCTCGTCGGTTCCGGAGTCGGTGTATCCGTGGGACATGCCCATGGTCCCCAGGCCGATCCGGGAAACCCGCAGGTCGCCCAGCTTGATGTGCTGCATCGCTCGTCACCTCTCGTCGTTCGTCGGGCACCCGGCGTGCCATGGGCGGTCAGAGCTGCGCATCGGTACCCACCGGGGAGCAGCGATTCACGGCCGGTGCTCCATGTGGACACGCTGCGACGTCTTCCAGCCTGCCGCCGTATGCCGACGACAGCCAGGCCGAGGTGTGCGGGGGGCCGGCCAGCGGGGGTGTGACAGGGCCCCCCTGTCCGGGCGTGTCACGGTGGTCGTGGGGAGACACTGGTGTCATGGCACCTGAGCAGCACGGCAGCGGCGACGAACTGGGGCGCTTCCTGCGCGCGCGCCGCATTCAGACCAGCCCCCAGAGCGCCGGCCTGACCCCCGGGCCCGGCATTCGCCGCACACCGGGCCTGCGCCGCGAGGAGCTGGCCACCCTCGCCGGGGTCAGCATCGACTACTACACCCGCATGGAACGCGGCAAGGAGACCCGGCCCAGTCCCGCCGTGGTCGACGCCCTCGCCCGTGCCCTCCAGCTCGACGACGCCGAGCACCAGCACCTGCGTGACCTCGCTGCCCGCTACGCGACCCAGCCCGCACCCGTTCCGAGCCGTACGGTGCGCCCCCAGCTGAAACTACTGCTGGAGACGGTGCGGCCCAACCCCGCCTACGTCGTCAGCCGCAGCATGGAGATCCTCGCCCACAACCCCGGCGGCCTCGCCCTGTACGCCGGAATCGACGAGTGGCCTGCCCGGCAGCGCAATCTCGCCCGCTACCTCTTCCTCCACCCCGCCGCCCGCGAGGTCTTCACCGACTGGGACAACCAGATCCGCGGCTGCGTCGCCCGGCTCCGCGCCCTGGCCGGTACCGACCCCGACGCTCCCGACCTCGCCCAGCTCGTAGGCGAGTTGCTACTCAAGAGCCCCGCCTTCGCGGGCCTGTGGGAGCGTTACGAGGTCACCGGCCGCAAATACGCCACCAAGACCTTCCAGCATCCGCAAGTCGGCAAGATCACCCTCGGCTTCCAGGGAATGGAACTCGAAGGCACGCCCGGCCAGCGCATGGGCGTATACACGGCCGAGCCCGGCACTCCGGACCACGACGCCATGCTCCTGCTCGACATGACCGCCTCCCACAACGAGCCACGCCCCTCGGAGCAGCGGAGGTGACCGGGCCGCGCGCAGCGGCGCACCTGCCCAGGGCGGCCAGGTCCTCGTCGGGGCGGCTCGACCACCGGACTCCGCACCGACGGCAGCTCGGCTCGTGACGGACTCCCGGGCCCTGACCGCATAACGGCCTCGGCTTGATCCACCCGCACACACCGCGCGTTTTCCTGCGGCGACACCTCAGCTCCGGCCACCTGCGCACCGGCCGAACGGTCCAGGACCTCGCGACCGCCATCGGAGTCGCACGGGACTCGCACAGACCGTCGCCGACAGCAACCATCCCGCCCGGACCGGCGTCGACGATGTGTTCGGCATCCGGCTTCCCAGGTAATGGAGCAGGGAGGCCGCCCTCGGGCAATCATGAAAGAATAATTGCGCAATTATTCCTTCACATCTAGGCTGGGCGCATGCGACCGAAGCACGAGCCCGAGCAGATCACCGACCTGTCCCGGCTGAAGGCATTCACCAACCCCCTGCGGATGCAGCTCTACCGGCTGCTGTACGCAGCGGGCACGGCGACCGCCTCGCAGCTCGCCGAGCAGGTCGACCAGGCACCGTCGCTGGTCAGTTACCACCTGCGCAAGCTGGCCGAGCACGGTTTCGTGAGCGAGGCGAGCGGACAGAGCACCGACGGCCGGGAGCGGTGGTGGCAGGTGGCGTCCGAGGAGGGCTGGGGCTTCCGCAGCTCGGACTTCGCGGACACGCCCGAGGGCACCGCCGTCGTCGGCGCGGTGACCCGTGGAATCTTCGACACCCGCGTCTCGCAGTACCGCGCCTACCTGGACGAGACGGGCGCGTGGGGCAAGGCGTGGACCGACGCCGCGTTCAGCTCGGAGTGGCTGCTGGACCTCACCCCCGCCGAGCTCGCCGAGATGAGCGACGAACTCCAGGCAGTGGCCCAGCGCTGGCGGGAACGCGGCAAGGCCGCCAAGGAGACAGGTACCGCAGAGGACCGCGAGCACGTGTCGGTGCACCTCTACAGCTTCCCGTTCCGGCCCTGACACGCCTGGCCCATGACTCCGCAGGAGCCCACCATGACGACCACGGATCCGGCCCTGTCCGAACACCCCACCACACCGGCCTACCGCGACGGCAACGTACTGCGGTGGCTCACCGCGTACACCGCCTCCCTCGTCGGCGACAGCGTGTACTTCGTCGCCCTCGGCTGGTCGGCCCAGAAGGCGGCCGGCCCTGCCGAAGTCGGCCTTGTCATGGCCGTCGGGGCGCTGCCACGCGCGTTACTCATGCTCGTCGGGGGCGTGGTGGCCGACCGGTTCGACCCTCGCCGGGTGATTCTCGCCAGCGACGCGCTGCGCTGTCTTCTCATACTGGCTGTGGCCGCCGGCATCGCGCTGACCTCACCGGCCCTGTGGATCCTGGTCGCGGTGGCTCTCGTCTTCGGCGCCGTGGACGCGCTGTTCGTACCCGCGATCGGGGCGCTTCCGCCGCGGATCACCAGCCCCGACCAGCTGGCCCGTGTCACGGGCATGCGCTCCCTGTCGATGCGCCTGAGCCAGATCGCCGGACCGCCGATCGGCGGCCTGGCGATGGGACTGGGAGGCACGGCGGCCACTTTCGCCGTCGCCGGCCTGCTCTTCGCGCTTTCCCTGCCCTTCCTGCTGACGATGCGAATACGACCCCTCGGGGTGCCCGACGCGAAGCAGCCGGAACTCGGCACAGCGCGCGCGGACTTGCTCGACGGACTGCGCTATATCCGCCGCCATCGCCTCGTCGGCCCGCTCGTCGCCGCCGGCGCCGTCTACGAGCTCGGCCTCGTCGGCACCCTCAACGTCGGCATGGTGCTCCTCAACGCGGAGCGCGGCTGGGGGCCTTCCGGCTACGGCTGGATCGTCAGCGGCTTCGGTGCGGGGGCTGCGGCCAGCGCCGCACTGCTCGCGATCGCGGGTTGGCTGCCCCGTGCCGGTCTGGTGCTGACCGGAACGCTACTCGTGGGCGGTGCGGGAGCGGCCACCATCGGGCTGGTGCCGGCTCTTTGGATCGCCGTGGTCCTGGCCGCGGTCACCGGTCTGTGCGCGGGCGTCTTCGGCAGCCTGAACAACGCCCTCATACAGACCGCCACAGATCCCTCCTACCTCGGCCGGGTCACCTCCGTCGCCATGCTGGCCCTGGTCGGTCTCGCTCCTCTCAGCTACCCGCTGGTCGGCGCTGCCATCGGGGCCTGGGGCAGCACCTCGGTGTTCGTCGGCTGCGGCGCCTTCGCCGGCCTGGGTGTGGCCGTGGCCCTGGCCTCCGACGCGGTGCGGCGTGCCGAACTCCCCCGGCCGCGCTGACGACCGGGTCCGGCATGGATCTCAGCCAGCGAAGACGGTGCTGGCGAGGATCACGTGGACCGCGGTGCCGCCGAGGATGCTCAGCAGCGCGCTGCGGCGCCAGAGGTGCAGGCCGATGGTGGCGGCCAGAGCTGCCGCAGGGGCGAGGGCACTTGACCGGGTTACGGGTATGTCGTGCAGGCAGTAGACGACCAGGATCACCATGACGCCGACGGGCATGCGGGTGCTGAGGTACTGCACGGTGCTGCTCGCCCGCAGTGGGGCGAGGGCGGCGAAGGGCAGGGCGCGCAGGGCCCAGGTGACGGCGGCGGCGACGAGGATCGCGGCGATGGCGTAGCCGGTGTCAGGCACGGGTGGGCCTCCTGCCGGTGGCGACGCGACGGGCCAGAAGCCCGGCGGTGAACAAGGCGAAGGCGGCCAGGAGCATCTGCTCCGGGAAGAGCAGCCGGGCGGCCACGGCACTGAGGAGAGCGAGCACGGGGGTGGGCAGGTCGCCGCGCAGGTCGCGGATGGCGTCGAGGGCGAGGACGGTGAACAGGGCGGTCAGGGCGAAGTCCAGGCCGGTGACGCCGTCCGGGATGAGGGAGCCGAGCAGAGCACCGGCGGTGGCGCTGCCGGCCCAGTACACGTGCATGAAGAACTGGAGCCACAGGATGCGCGGGCCGGACCAGGTCCGGGACCGCT
This sequence comes from Streptomyces sp. NPDC060209, assembly GCF_042728155.1. Taxonomy (NCBI): domain Bacteria; kingdom Bacillati; phylum Actinomycetota; class Actinomycetes; order Kitasatosporales; family Streptomycetaceae; genus Streptomyces; species Streptomyces sp. NPDC060209. The sequence goes on along the minus strand of NZ_JBHWZS010000018.1, from coordinate 17,691 downwards.
CGGTGCCGGTCAGGGCGTACGCCTCGTCGGTGAGCGCGAAGGTGCTGTACGTCTTGGCGAGGCGGCCCCGTACGCGCTCCAGGGGGAAGGAGAGCGCGTAGAAGACGTGCCTGGCGTTCACCAGGAATGCCGCCACGGCTATGGACGCCGGCGAGGCCACGGCGACGACCATGCCGATGAGCAGGAACTCGAACGAGCCGCCGTAGACGAGTGCGGCGGACAGCGCCGCCCACCACCAATCGAGCCCGGACTGGACGACGAGCGCCCCGAAGGCGAGACCGAGCGGAACCATTCCCAGGCCCACGGACGCGCAGTCGCTGAGAGCTGCCCGCGCCTCGGACCGCTTCCGCGGCGGAGGATCGGACACTGGCCGACGCCGGCCGGCAATGACGGGACTCATTTCCATGTCGCAATTTTAGTAAGAATCCCGCCTAATTTGATTGCTGATTGTTCCCGTATGATCTCTCTATGAGCAATGAAAGTAACCTGGATGCGATCGACCGAGACATTTTGTTTCATCTACAGGCGGACGGTCGACTGTCCAACGTCGAGTTGGCCAAGCGGGTCGGCCTGACCCCGCCCCCGTGTCTGCGCCGGGTCAAACGTCTGGAGGAGAGCGGCGTCATCACCGGCTACAAGGCAGCCATCGACCCCGCCGCCCTGGGACGCGAGCTGGAGGTCCTCGTGGACGTGGAGATCTACGCCCAGGACCGCAAGAGCTTCGAGTCCTTCGAGTCCACCGTGGCCGCCTACGACGAGGTCGTCGAGTGCCGGCGCATGTACGGACGCCCCGACTACTTCCTCAGGGTCGCGGTAGCTGACCACGCAGCCTACGAAGCCTTCATCACCGGCAAGCTCTCCGGCCTGCCCGCCGTCCTGCGTCTCGAATCCCACCTCACCATGAAGACCATCAAGGCGAACGGTTGAAGCCACCGCCAACCCGGTGGACTCGTCCGGCGTGGGCAACGCCGGGACGGACGGCTCGCCGGAAGTCCTGAAGCTCCTCGTTCCAACAGCCCGACGGCGAAGGCGGGGCGGCCTCATCACTTCGAACTCAAAGGCTGGTCCGAAGTACTCGTCGTGGTGCGCTTCCGGACCATCCAGGGCTTGTGCGTCACCGTCGGTATCGGTCTGTTCCACTCAGAATGGGCGGCGGACTGAGAGGGCCTTCTCGACAGGGTGCAGGCGTGCGCGTCCTCATAGCCCGGCTCGCCGGTGGCTGCCCCTCCCCTTGAGCCCGCAACGGCGTCTTGCTCCGGTTGAACACCAGGCGTTCCCCGCCCCGAGCGAAAAAGTGGTGCAGGCTCCCGCAGCCGCCCCACCGACACCGGGCCCGCGAACAATCGCAGTCGCAGCGCCGGTGCCCTCCGGGCCGCAACACCGCGAAGGAACAGATCCGTTCGGGTTACCGACTACGAGTCTCCAGGCCCCGTGCGCGCCGGCTCGACGCGGGAACCATCCGTACGACACTCCGGACCACGGTATCGATGAGGTCGTCGGAGGGTGCGTCGCTTCCGTGCGTCAGCAATCGGGCGAGAGTGCGCACCAGGGCGGGCGAGGCCATGACACGGCTGTTGAGGAGCGGCCGATAGCCGTAGCGGGCGAACACCAGCTCGGCAACGGTGTTGCCGAGCCGGTAATAACGCCCCCAGCGGCGGTTCACTTCGCTCGCGTACTGATGCAGAGCCTGCTCCCGCCCGGGGCCTTCGGGGCGGTGCAGGGCGAGAGCGACTGTCTCGGCGGCCACCTCACCCGCCTCCATGGCCTGAACGATGCCTTCACCGCTCCATGGACTGACCATGCCGCCGCTGTCACCGACCAGGAGGAGACCGCGGCCGTACTGCGGCCTGCGGTTGAAACCCATGGGCAGCGCGGCGCTCCGCAGCGGCGAGTCGGCGTTCTGCTCCTGCAGTTCCCAGTGCGGAGGCACCCTGGTGAGCCACCGGTCCATGGTGGCCCGCAGATCGACGGTCCCGTGACCCCGGTGGGGCAGGGCCCCCAGGCCGACATTCACGCGACCGTCACCGAGCGGAAAGATCCATCCGTATCCCGGCAGATCACGGCCGGTACGGGAACATCGCAGATCGGCCCAGAGCTCAAGGTAAGGGTCATGGGTGCGGGCCTCGCTGCGGTAATAGCGGCGAGCGGCCGTGGCCATCGGCTTGCCCGGATCCCGCTCCAGCCCCATGGCAAGCGCGGTTCGGGCAGAGGCACCGTCGGCGGCGATCACCACGGGGGCATGGTAGGTCCTCGGCTGCTTGTCGGCTCCCGCGACGGCGCTCACGCCGACGATGCGTCCTGCACGGTTGGTCAGGGGGCCCGTTGCCTTCGTCTCCAGGCACAACCGCGCACCGGCGGCCACGGCCTGTCGGACCAGGATGTCGTCGAAGTCGTGCCGGGACCGGGTGAGGCCGAAGTCCGGGTGGCTGCCCGAGCGAGGCCAGTCGATGTGCACCTGGCGCCCCCCGCATACCCACCGCATGCCCTTGGTGCGCATCCAGCCCGGAGCGTCGATGTCCACCCCCATGCGCACCAACTGCTGTACGCCTCGCGGGGTGAGGCCGTCCCCGCACACCTTGTCCCGGGGGAAGGTTCCCTTCTCGAGCAGCAGTACGTCCACGCCGGCCCTCGCCAGGTGCAGCGCCGCAGCCGAACCCGCGGGCCCCGCGCCCACCACGATCACCTGTGCCTGGTGATCGCCGGAACCCACACCCTCGTCTGACTCCACTTGCTGACTCCTCGATGAGTGGGGCGGGTCGAAAATCCGACGTAGCACCGGCATTCGCGGTTCGTTCAGCAGACCCTGCTCAGGGCCTCCGCACCGAGCACATACCCTGCCTGAGCCCGGAGCACCCTCTCGGCCGGGTGGCGAAGTCGTATCCGCTGTGCCGGGGATCGGTGCAGGCCGGCTCTCGCCGACGCAGCTCTCCGGCCAAGGACTGTCCCGCAACTACGGGGCGCCGCAGGCCCTGGACGCTACTGGGCCACCGCGGGCGTTGTCAGTGGGTGCGGGCACACTGACGGCATGAGCGTCTCTTCGTCCACCGCAGCCGATGCGTCCCACACCTCCCCCGTCTGGGTGGAGTCGATGGGTGGGCCTTTGATCGTCATCCCTGTATCGGCGTTGGCTGCATGGCGTGGGTGTACGGAGACCGGGGTCATGGTGGGAGACGCCACTACTGCAGACGACTACGACCGTGCCTGCGGAGTAGATGACCTGGCCGGTGTGATTGCCGTCGGCGAGAACGGAGCGCAGGCACTGGTGCTGGCGGACGAGCCGGCCACCAGCTGCTATCTACCCGAGCACCGAGCCTTCCTGCGGTGGCTTGCCGCCGACTCCGAGGCCGAGCTGAGGGCTGCGGCAGGGGCTGTCCTCGCAGACCCGGTAACTCCGTGGGAGGAGTGCGGTACGTGGGTGTCGGACGGTCCAGCGACGCTCATGGACTCCGCCGAATCAGGCTCCGAGCTGGACATCGAGTATCCCGGCGGCGGGATGCCCGCCCAGGCATCGGTCCCGCTGCCCGTCGGCCGCTGGAGGGTCCGTGCCACCCACACCACGGTGGACGAGGGCAACTGGGTGGGCCTGGTCCAACTCCTGCCTGTCGAATCTTGAACAGATAGGGCTTCGTTCGAGTGTGGTCACGCGCTGCGCGCAAGGTTGTGCAGACAGGCGATGCCGAGCATCGCGTGGTGGACACCGTCGCCCTTCAGGCGACAGTCGCGGGGGACCTTTCATGTCTTCATGCACGCGAAGGCACTTCGGGAACGACCCAGCGGTGGCTCGCCGAGCCGGACGGAAGGCTCAATGTCCTTGCGAGCGATGCGGGGGCGTCGCCGTAGTGGGCCACAGAAGACACACGCACCTGGCGAGCCCCTGACCTCGATTGAACGCACGGCGAAGCGGCGAATGCCCACGTGCACCACAGGTGCAGGGGCGTTGCCGCGACGCGTGCGAGGATGTCTGTCGCGGGTGGCGAAGAACCGTGAGGCTCAGAGGCGGTGGGGGGATGCGGTGTTGGAAAGCAGCGCCTTGCTTTCGCTGGTGGGCGGAGCCGTCCGGTGTGAGCCGGATGAGCGACTCATCACTGCACCCGTCGTCTGCCGTATGTGCGATGCCGACACCTTCGAAGTAGTCGGCAACGAGTGCTTCTGCGAGGGCTGCTGCGTGCCCCTCGGGACAGAGGACGGGGCTCTGTACTCCAGCGACCTGCCCTTTGCGCTCGCGCCGGCGGTCGCGCGGCCCGATCCCGTATGTCCCGACGGACACGACGTCTTCCAGGTGGCGTTCGCGTACGGTCTCGGAGCTGGCGACCAGGTCCGACGCCTTTCGGTCGGACTTCACTGCCCGATCGACGGCACCCTGTATCTCCTTCTCGACAACGCGCCCGTGGTGCCGCGGCAGATCTCGTAACCGCCCATGTTCACCGCGAAGTGTGACGTGGGCAGCCAACTCGACCGCACCCTCTACCGGCTCATGCAGCACCGCCGCATCATCACCGAAAACGCACCCACCTGGCGAGGCGCCTGAATCGGACTCGTCCACCGCTGGTGCGGCCGGGACGGCGAGCGCTCGGCCATCTGTTCCGGTGCCGAGTACGACGCGGCAGAGGCGTCGGATGCCGACTTTCGACCACGGTGGCCATACCGGCGAGGCCCATGAGACGGGGAAGCGGAGGCAGAACGCTCGGCGTCCAGCACTGGGAGCGCGTCGGCCTGGCTTGCCCTGCTTACGATTGCACCGGCTTACGCCGGTCACCAGGCCCCGGGATCGTGCTTCCCGGGGCCTGGACGAACTCGACCTACACGATCAGGCGGTCGTGATGTTCTCCGCCTGCGGGCCCTTCTGGCCCTGGGTGACGTCGAAGGTGACGGCCTGGCCTTCCTGGAGCTCACGGAAGCCGGTGGCGTTGATGGCGGAGTAGTGCGCGAAGACGTCCGGCCCGCCGCCGTCCTGCTGGATGAAGCCGAAACCCTTTTCGGCGTTGAACCACTTGACGGTTCCGCTGGCCATGCTGGTGCCTTCCCGTTGATATCCGGATCCGCACCTCGCGGTCCCGGAGGCGCCGTGGTCCGCACCGATACAGCAAAACGCCCGCACCGAAGCGCGGGCTGATACGCGAACCACGACATCTGGCAGTGACGCTACATGGCGAAACCGGCCCCCACCAGAGAGCAACGACACGATGTGTACGTCTTGTGGACTCGACTCACTCCTACGCACGGCACGACATGAGCGCGAGCTGCCGATGCCGGTCACCGGATCACTTGCCGCGGAGGGCCTGACACAGCGGGCGGGTGACGCGCCGCGGACCACCCACGTGGACCCACGCGGTCGGGATCGCCCCAGGTCGGGCGCGGTCATCCGCGTCGAGGGCGAGGCTGCGGCGGCTGCGAGGAGTCCCGAGCCGTCCGCGGTGTCGGCGCGGCTGAACACCGTCCGGCGTGCCTGATCGCGTTCAACTAGGCGTAGGCCGCGTGTGAGTGCCCGCAGTGCGCAACTTCGCGCCAACACCGGTGAATCGCCGGGGTGCAGAGGCCTGCGCGCTCGGATACGACACCCTCGGGTTGCTTGCGCTCGAACGTCGGAGGAGGTCCGCGTCGTGGCGAATCTGTATCTACTGCGGCGCCGCCTTCGTTGGTGTCGGTAGCATCAACCGCTATACCCGTTTGAGACACAGCGAGCGAAGGACGAGGACTGCATGTCCGAAAACACTCCTACATCCGGCATCAGCGCAGACTACGCACAGCGGATCACAGATGATCTCGAAGCAAACCGGAGTGAGCAGGACCGGGCGCGCGCCGAACTGACCCGACTGCAGGACGAGCTCATCCAGCTGGAGGAGGGTGAGCAGATCCTGGTCAAGATGCAAGACGTGCTGGGCGCCGCGGAGAAGCCGGCTGCGCCCAAGAGCAAGGGTCGCAAGGCAGCGGCGTCCGTGCCCGCCGCGCGAGGCGCCAAGAGCAGGACGGCAACGCAGAAGCGAGGAGGCGGACCCAAGTCCCGGGCTGGACAGCAGACCGCCCCCGAGGAGACCGCAACGCCCAAGGGGGCCGGCGAGCCGACGTGGCGTGAGTTGGTCACCGGATATCTCTCGGACCAGAGGGAACCGAAGTCCGCCGCCGAGGTGACCGCGGCCCTGACCGAGGCTCACCCCCAGCGCACGACGCAGGTGGCTGTGGTGCGCAACACCCTCGAGCAGGGGGTCGCACATGGGCTGCTGGAGCGCTCCAAGCAAGGTCGCTCCGTGTACTACAGCCCTGTCTCGGCCTCGCACCTCGCCGAAGCCGGAGCGTCGGCCAAGTAGCTGAAGCCCATTGCGACCTGGTCCGGGAACAATGTGCACCAGGACGAGTGTACGTTCGTACGCTCGGACTATATGGTTCCCGTATGACTATTGACGCACCGAGCCGGCTCGCCCAGACCGACCGGCAGGCTCGTGTGGCCGTTGCCGTGCTGTTCTTCACCAACGGCGCCCTCTTCGCCAACCTTCTGCCGAGATATCCGCAGATCAAGGCCGATCTGGACTTGAGCAACGCCGTCTACGGGCTGGCCGTCGCGGCATTCCCGGCGGGGGCCATCGCGGCGGGCCTGGCCGCCGGAGCGGCTATCCGTCGACTGGGTTCGGCCCGGGCGGCAGTGCTGGGCACACTGCTGACCGGTGCGGGCATTCTCGCCGCCGGCCTGGCCGACTCCGTAGTGCTGTTCGCGGGTGCGTTGTTCCTCGCCGGAGCGATGGACTCCGTCACCGATGTCGCGCAGAACGCCCACGGGCTGCGGGTGCAGCGTCGCTACGGACGCTCCATCATCAATTCCTTCCACGCGATCTGGTCCATCGGCGCCGTCGCCGGGGGGTGCATGGCCGCCGCGGCTGTCGCACTCGGTCTCTCGAGGGGCCTGCACCTGACCATCTCGGCCGTGGTGTTCGCGATCGCTGCGTGCGTCGCCCTGCGGTTCTGCTTGTCCGGCCCGGAGAGCGAGCCGTCCCCGGAGCCGGAGGCCGACGCCCACGTGGGGCGGCAGGCGGGGCCTGCGGCGCCCGGTCGACGCACCGTGTATGTGCTGACTGCCCTCGTGCTCATCGCGACGGCCGGCACCCTCGTCGAGGACGCGGGCAGTTCCTGGGCGACGCTCTATCTCTCCGGCTCGCTGCACGCGTCGGTGACGCTGGCGGCCTTCGGTTACATCGCCCTGGTGGGGGCCCAGTTCGTCGGCCGCGTCATCGGCGACCGGCTCGTCGACAGGTTCGGCCAGCGCACCGTGGCCCGAACAGGAGGCCTGATCGCAGCTGTCGGCATGGGCCTGGCCCTGGCGGTGCCCACGGTGCCCGGCACGGTCCTCGGTTTCGCCGCGGCCGGATTCGGGGTGGCGACGCTGGTGCCCGCCGCCATGCACGAAGCCGACGAACTGCCCGGCCTGAAGCCCGGCTCGGGGCTGGCGATCGTCTCCTGGCTGATGCGCCTCGGCTTCCTGGCCTCGCCGCCGATCGTCGGGTTGGTGACCGATGCGACCAGTCTCCGGATAGGCCTCCTGGTGGTCCCACTTGCCGGAGTGCTCGCGTTCCTGCTCGCCGGAGTGCTGCACGCCCGCCGCAGATGAACGCGGCCGAGGAGGTCCTCCGACGGCCCGCCGGCTCAGAGGAGGCCCGGACACTGTGGCACGTGCGGAATCCGCCTCCCGTCCGTCGGCGGGGCTGAGAGTGCGCCTGCTCAGACTGCCTGACCGTGTGCGGCGGCCTCGGCCACGTCGGCCTGCCCGGAGCCTTCGCGACGCATCCGCTCGGTCCCCCAGGAGCCGAGCGGCCCGAGCGCCTGGTTGAGCGTGCGCCCGTGCTCGGTCAGGGAGTACTCCACGCGGGGCGGCACCTCGGCATAGACCTCCCGGTGCACGAGTCCGTCCTCCTCCATCTCGCGCAGGTGCTGGGTCAGCATCTTCTCGCTCACCCCCGGCAGACCACGGCGGAGCTGGGCGAAGCGGCGTACGCCATGGGCGTCGAGTTCCCAGAGGATCAGCCCCTTCCACTTGCCGCTCACCACGTCGAGCGCAGCGTCGATGCCGCAGATGTAGGGCCCGTTCCTCGGCGCCTTGGCCATCAATGGTCCCCTTACGAAAAGGTAAGTACCGCAGAAAATAGTGGGTACTTCCGAGAGTAGTGACGCTCTCCGAGCATGGAGGGGTGAACGAACAACAGAACCGCAACACCAGGCAAGACAGCCCTGTCACCGTGATCGGCCTCGGCCCGATGGGCCAGGCGATGACCCGCACCCTCCTCACCGCCGGGCACCCTGTCACCGTGTGGAACCGCACCGCCGGTCGGGCCCACGGCGTCGTCACCGAAGGAGCGACTCTCGCTGCGACACCTGGCGAGGCAGTCGAAGCGAGTGGCCTCGTGATCCTCAGCCTCACCGACTACCGGGCGATGTACGACGTCCTCACCGGCGCCGCCGAATCCCTCGCCGGCCGGACGCTGGTCAACCTGAGCTCCGACACGCCCGACCGCACACGCGAGGCAGCGATCTGGGCAGCGGGCCAGGACGCCACCTTCCTCACCGGCGGAGTCATGGTCCCGGCGCCGATGGTCGGCACGGAGGCGGCCCATGTCTACTACAGCGGCCGCCGCGAGGTGCTGGAGGGACACCTGGCCGCGCTGACCCTGCTCGGTACACCCAGGTATCTCGGCGAGGATCCGGGCCTCGCCCAGATGATGTACCAAGCCCAGCTCGCGGTGTTCCTCACCACCCTGTCCGGATTGATGCACGCCACCGCGATGCTGGGCGCCGCGGGAATGAAGGCCGGCGAAGCGCTGCCGGAGCTGCTCTCGTCCGCCGACTCGATCGGCGACATCCTGAGGGCCGGCGAAGATCAACCCGGCGCCGCGCTGGATGCCGGAACGCATCCCGGCGACCTCAGCACGGTCACCATGATGGGTGCGACGGCCGACCACATCGTCGAGACCAGCACGTCGCTCGGTCTCGGCCTGGCGCTCCCGATGGCCGTGCAGACCCACTATCGGCGCGCGATCGAGGACGGACACGGCAATGACAACTGGACCCGCATCATCGACGGCATCCGAGAGCCGCGCTGACCGGACGCGGGACCGATGAGCACACTCCCGGACCCACGCCGAACCGGCCCCATCGCCCATCCTGCACCCTGCGGAATCGGCTGACCGCGAGGAGATCTGACCCGATGTTGCTGTCCGCGGCAGTTCTCGCGGACAGCAACCAGGGAAGTCCGCTCCCCAGCTCGCCCCCTGACCGTGCGTACCCTTCCCGAAGCCGACACCGGAAGGAGCCGCTGCGTCCTTTATCGAGCTGCGTGCACTCCATGCTGCTCGTAGGGTTCGCGGCATGGACTGGCATGCGTGGCACAGGGATTACGACCGGACGGACTCCTCGCTCAGGCGGCGGCTCGATGTCGTTCGGAAGCGGATCCGGTTGGCTCTGGACGAATGTCCGCCGGGGCCGGTCCGGGTGATCAGTGTGTGCGCGGGCCAGGGGCATGACCTCATCGGAGCCCTCTGGGACCATCCGCGTCGTGGCGATGTCACGGCGCGGCTGGTCGAGCTCGACGTCGGCAACGCGGCGACGGCGCGGGAATCCGCCCGCGCCGCCGGTCTGCACGGCATCGAAGTCGTGGTGGGAGATGCCGCGTCCACCACCCACTACACGGGCATGGCCCCTGCGGACCTCGTGCTGGTCTGCGGAGTCTTCGGCAACATCACAGATGACGATGTCGAGCGTGTCGCCACGTACAGCAAGCAGCTGTGCCGGAGCGGTGGAACGCTTGTCTGGACGCGGCATCGTAAGCCGCCGGACCTGGTGCCCCGGATCTGCGGCTGGCTGGAGGCCGAGGGCTTCGAGAGGCTGTGGATGTCCGAGCCCGACGCGGGCTTCGGTGTGGGAGTGCACCGCCTGGCCGGTGAATCCCGGCCCCTGGATACGGCGCAGAGCATGTTCACATTCGTCGGATACGACGTCCTCGCGCGATCGGGCAGGGCGAGCCAGTACGGCGATCGCACTCGGTGTCGAAGGAGCCGCGATGCCTGCAGGAACCCTTCATGACCACAGGCGGACGCCGATCCTGGTGTGGGCGGAACGCCGTTCGTCAGGGGCGCGGTGCCGGGTAGGACCTGGGCAGCGGCATGCCGCGAGCAGCCATGATGTCCCTTACGCGGTCGGGGTAATCGGTGATGATCCCGTCAATGCCCATGTCCATGAGCGCCTCGATGGTGGCGGGGTCGTCACAGGTCCAGGGGATGACCTTCAGTCCGCGCCGGTGTGCATCGCGAACCATCTTCCTGTCGGGGTAGAACCGGAAGTCGGGGTCCGCGACCGTTCCGCTCTGCGGGAAGCCGTAGTTCGGGGACAGTGCTGTCACGCCGGGAACGGCAGCGGCAGCCTTCACGAAGTCTCCGTCGTAGTCATCGGCGTCGATCCCGCCGAGCCAGGGGGAAGCTCCGGGCTTCCCCACCTGGAGGAAGTCGTAGTTCGTCAGCGCCACCAGAGGGTAGGACGGCGCGAGTTCGTGCATCTCCCTCAACGCCCCCCAGTCGAACGACTGGACGGACACCTGGTCCTCGATGCCTGATCGGCGAATCTCCTCGAAGACGCGGCGGACGAACAGCGCGCGCGGCGCGGTCTGCTCGGGCGCTCCGGCCTCCACCTTCGTCTCGATGTTCAGGTGGACCCTCTTGGCGCGGTAACTCCTCACCAGGTTGAGGACGTCCCTGAGTTCGACCATGCGGAATCCGTTGATCTGCTCCTGCTCCGGGAAGCCGGGCAGTTGCTGATAGCCGCAGTCCATACTCCTGATCTGCGCGAGCGTCAGGTCCCTTATGTACTTGCCGACATACGGGTACATCGGATCACCCGACGTGAGCGGACCGGTGTCCCTGCACTTCTGAGCGCTGACCTGCCGGTCGTGGGTCACCACCACTTTCCGGTCCTTGGTGATCTGGGTATCCAGCTCCAAAGTGCTGACACCCAGGCGTAGCGCCTTGCCGAAGCCCTCGAGGGAGGCCTCCGTGGTCAGCCCGAGGCCCCCACGGTGGGCCTGCAAGTCGAACGCGGCCCCGCGAACCGGCTCATGCGTGTGGGGAGCCGCGGCCGCCTGCGCAGTCGCCGGGACTGCGAGCGCGGGAAGAAGGACCAGGCCTGCGACTGCGCGCCTTAGGGACATGTGTGCCTCGTCTGTTGCGTCGGACCGGACGCCGCGAAGCCAATCCTGGGGATCCGGCTCACACGAGGACCCGCAGTGAGCTCCTCGTGAACGTCCACGGAACGATCGCTCACGAGGAAGCCGAGCGTCTCCGGTTCCCGACGGCGTTCACTCCACCCACCCTCCGTCGACCTGGGTGCGTGTACGTTCCCTCCTCGCCGTAGGCTCCGTTCGGATGAACCCCCGTCCGGCCGGGAATAGTGAACACGGTGCGCTGTTGACCTCACCATGACTTCTGAGAAGCGCGAGACCTTCGGACAGGTCGGCATCTGGAGCAGTGCCCTGCACGGGTCGCGAGCGGACGACGCGGGCAGGAAAGCGATCGCGGAGGCCGTCGCCGAGCTCGAAGAGCTGAAGTACGGCACTCTGTGGATCGGGGGCAGCCCCTCGGTCGAGGATGCCGCAGCTGTCGTCGCCGCCACAGGCACGGTCACCGTGGCCACCGGCATCCTGAGCATCTGGGACCATGCCGCCGAGGATGTGGCGGCACGGATCAACGCGATCGACGCGAGCTCGCGCGGACGGTTCGTGCTCGGCCTGGGCGTCAGCCACGGCCCGATGGTGCCGCAGTACGCGAAGCCGTACAGCGCGATGGTCACCTATCTCGACGCGCTCGACGCCGCGACGCCACCGGTGGACTCCGGGCACCGGGTCCTCGCCGCGCTCGGTCCGAGGATGCTGAAGCTCGCCGCCGACAGGGCCCTGGGCGCTCACCCCTATCTCGTCACCGCCGAACACACCGCAGAGGCACGTGCGGCACTCGGCCCCGACGCGCTGCTCGCCCCGGAACTCTCGGTGGTCCTCGACACCGACATCGACCGGGCCCGCACCACCGCACGGAACATGCTGGCGATGTATCTCAAGCTGCCCAACTACACCGACAACTTGCTGCGCCTGGGGTTCGCAGAGAACGATTTCGACGGCGGCGGCAGCATCCGTCTCCTCGATGCGCTCTTCGCCCTCGGTGACGCCGAGCGCGTGAAGACCCGGACTCGGGAATATCTCGACGCCGGAGCCGACCACGTGGCGCTGCAGATCCTCACCGCCGACGAAGGCGGTAGCGGCCTGCCTCGGGCCGAATGGCGCGAGCTGGCCGGGGTGTTCGCCGACCAGCTGTAGAGCGCGACTCCCATGGAGTGCCGGATCCGGGTCGGCCACAGGGGTCGCTGCCGTTCCGGCCGGGCGGGGTACGGGTATGGCGGTCGGGGAGGTCCTATCCGAGTTCGATGGTGGTCGCGGCGTAGATGCCGGCCATGTCGATCTCTGGTGCCTCCCGGGTGTACATCCGGGCGCACTCGAAGGTCGGTTCGAGTCCCAGGCGCTCCATCAGCCTGATCGCCGCTGCGTTCACATCGGGCACGTCGAGCGCCACCGGCGCCCCCTGCTGGGCTGCCGACAGGCTGTTCAGGAGGGCGAGGGCGATGTCGTCGGAAGCGGCGTAGAGAGGGCCGACACGCGCGCCGGACTCGGCCGGGCGTGCCACCCCGAAACCCCTCAACTCGCCGTCCTGGAGTGCCACGAGGGCAGTGTGGCCGGGTACTCCCACCCACAAGGAGAGGAAGGCGTCACGCGGCGCGGGGAAGAAGCGACGGTCGTACGACGCCAGTCCGCCGAACGGAATGGTTCCGGCGTCGACGACCGTGATGTCTCCGGAGGCCTTCTCCCCACTCGGAACTCCCGCGTACCGCAAGTGGTTCCAGGCGGTGCGGAATCCAGATTTCCGGTAGTTGTCCTGCTGGTCGATCACACCGTCGAGGCCCACGTTCCGGCCGTCCAGGTGCTTCATGGCCACCCGCCACGCCTGGATCCCGTACCCCTGGCCGCGGGCCGGGGGCCGCGCGATGTAGAACCCGATGAATCCGAAATCCGCTCCGTACCGTACGGCGGATACGGAGGTGACGGGCTCATCGTCCAGCCTGCCCAGGAAGAACCCGTGCGGGTCGGCCGCGTGGAAGGGGAGATGGTCCAGCTTCCCTGGGTTCCACTGTTCGTCGTCGGCCCACTCCAGGAACCTCGTCATCTCACGGATTCCGGCTGTCGTGATCTCGTACTCTGCCATGTCCCTCTTCCACTCGATCCGGTGAATCCACGGGGCGGATTCGGCTCCCGTCCGGCCATGCCGCCCTCCCCGGACGCACGGCGGCGTGCCGGTCCGTCCGGCCACCGCCCGCTGCGGACAGCGCGGCGTCGATGTGGCCAGATGGCGGACCACCCCAGGATGCGCAGGACCTGGTCCCGCCTCCTGAGGGGGCATCAGCCATCGCATCCGGACAGTCTTCACCCTTTGCGCTGCGGCTCTCAACTCCATGCGGGCACGCGCGAATACCCGGAACAGCCCCTCCCCCGCCCTGTCACCGGCGTCCGCGACGACCTCGTCCCGCTGGTACCGACAGGTCGGGCGGATACTGCGCGAGCCACGCGAGCAGGCGCTTTCGCCGTGGGCACCTGCTGACGCGCCTGGGGTGACGGGCGATGGCGTACCGATCGTCGCCCGTCCGGCAGTCACGAAGCACGTCATCAGTCCGCAGCGCGCGGAGTAGGTCGGCTCCGTCCTCGCTCACCTGGTCACAGGTCTCTGCGCATGCAGACCCTCGGCCATCGGTCCAGACCGTGAGCGGCTTCCTGTCGTCGGATTTCCCGCAGGTGCGGACCGAGCACGCTGTCGTCGAGCCGATGGAAACCGCAGCGCGTGTAATAAGGCGCGTTCCAGGGAACATCGGCGAACGTGGTCAGGGTGAGGGCGGGGACGCCGTCGGACACGGCGTGGTCCGCGAGATGGTTCAGCAACAGGCGTCCGACAGCGCGACGCGCCTGATCAGGGTGCACCGATACCTGCTCGACGTGGAGGTTGCCGTCGACGAGTTCGGCGATCAGGTAGGCCACCGGGGCGTCAGCCGGATCAACGGCGGCCCACGCCAGGCCGGCTTCCCGGTAGCGAGCCAGTTCGCTGACCGGCAGCGGCTCGTCCTCAGCGATCTCAGGCATGCCGATATCGCGAAAGCACTGCCCGGCGGCTCGCTCGATGTCCTGGAGAAGCGGAAGTTCGTCGATGTTCACCGGACGGATACGCATGGCGTCATTGTCCTGGACGGCCGCGTCCCCGCGTGTGCTGTGCCGGCGGAGTGGCACCGGACCGCGGACTCGGCCACGGCCCGGTGCCGGCGAGGACGCTCACCCGGCCAGGTGTACGACGGTCAACGTCGGCCGACGCGCCGCCCGTTCCCGATGCCTGCGACATGCAGGGCCAGCAGAATCAGGCCGATCAGCATGACGTTCGTCGAAGCGAAGACATCGTTCGTCGCTATCTCGGCGGCATTGATCAGAAAGGCGATGAAGAACAGTACTGCCGCAGCTATTCCCAACATGACGTGGCTCCTTTCGCCGTTGGAACACGTGTGCCCCCGGATGCTCGCCTCAGACCTGGATGACAGCGCCCGTGTCGGCCTGTGTCGGCGGGCGGCACACCCAGCGGTTCCGCCTGACCGACGGCCGCCGGGGTGTGGGCTGCTGCTGACGGTCCGGGACACGTACGGATAACCGCTGGCACGGGACGAGCAGGGCCAGCACAGTGGGGGGCATGACGATCTCCGGTGCCAGGTTCGTTCCAGGAATCGAACTGTCCAGGATCCTGTACGAAGAGGCGGTCCAGCCGATCCTCCGGGAGGCTTTTCCGGGACTGCCCTACGCCGCCGCGCGGGTCGGAAGCGGATCCGAGGTGCTGGGATTCGACTCCCCCAGGTCCGCGGATCACGAGTGGGGACCGCGACTGGAGCTCTTCCTGACAGCCGAGGACAAGGCGCAGCACGGTGAACACATCCGTCGCGTCCTGGCCGAACGGCTGCCGAAGCAGGTGCGGGGGTGGCCGACCCACTTCCAGGAGAGTGATGATCCGCTGGATCCGGTCGGGCGCATGCAGGTGACCGACGGCCCGGTCAATCACCGCGTGGGTCTGTACGACGTGGATGCCTGGCTGGCCAATTGTCTCGGACTGGGCTCGTCGGAAGTGGAGTTGGGCGTACGGGACTGGCTGGCGATGCCGCAGCAACGGCTTGCGGAGACCACCGGAGGGACGGTCTTCCACGATGGTCTCGGCACCCTGACGGATGTCCGGCGCAGGCTGTCCTGGTATCCGGAGCAGGTATGGCGATACCTGCTGGCCTGTCAGTGGCAGCGCATCTCGCAGGAGGAGGCGTTCGTGGGGCGCTGCGCGGAGGCCGGTGACGACCTCGGCTCAGCGGTGGTGGCCGCGCGTCTGGTGCGGGGCCTGATGCATCTGTGCCTGCTGCTGGAGCGGCAGTACGCCCCCTACGGCAAGTGGCTCGGCAGCTCGTTCGGCCGGCTGCCGGTGGCGGAGTCGCTCGGCCCGATGCTCCGCGGTGCGCTTGCGGCGACCGACTATCCGGTCAGGGAAGCCCACCTGTGCGATGCCTACGAAACCGTCGCATCGCTGCAGAACGCATCCGGTCTCATCACTCCGGTGGACCCCGGGCGCCGGCCGTACCACGCACGACCTTTCCTGGTCCTGCACGCCGAACGCTTCGCGCAGGCTCTCGCGCGTACCGTGTCGGACCCGGACCTCAGGGCGTTGCCGCTGGTAGGAAGCGTGGACCAGTGGGCGGACAACACCGACCTGCTCAACCAGCCCCGCGCCGTCCGGGCCGCAGTCCAAGCCGTCCGATGAGCGGGAGAAATGTATTGCCGCTCCATCGCATCGGTCGGCATGCTCACATCCGTGAAGACCGACCACGCATCGCCCGATGCCACCGTGTCCATCCCCGTACGCGTGCGCGACCTACTGCCCCGCGACCTGCCCGCATGCACCTGGTCGGGCTCGGCCACCCACCTGCGCCACGTGGAGGTCGAATTGACTCGCGCCGCGGCCGGCGAGGTGGACTACCTGGCTGCGTGCACCCCTGTGGATCTGCCGGTGGCGATCGGCGGCATCGACTACCGGGTTTCCGAGGGAGCCGGAACCTTGTGGCAGCTCGCTGTGCTCCCGGCACTGCAGTGCCGAGGTCTGGGGACGCTGCTGGTCCGAGCCGCCGAGCAGCGCATCAGGGACCGCGGCCTGCGCAGGGCGGAACTCGCGGTGGAGGAGAACAGCCCTCGGGCCCGCGCCCTGTACGAGCGCCTGGGCTACGTCGCTTACGGCCGCGAACCGGACGCCTGGGACGAGGAAGGGCCTGACGGATCGGTCCGTCGCCGCGAGACGATGTGCGTTCTCATGCGAAGGGACCTCTGAGCCGGCTCGGTGGTGGCTGCCCTGCGGGTCCGAGGTGGAGATCGTGCACGATGGCGGGAAGACTGAGACTCCTTTGTCCGGTGGGTGGGTCGATCACGTCCCGGACGTCGCAGGCCCGTCGAAGTCAGTTGCTGATCGCGGGAGCGCCGCGCACGTGGGCCCGGTCCGATACCTGACCGAGGAGGAAGGCCGCCATGTCGGCACGCGTGATGGACAGGCCCACGGTCCCGTGACCGTAATGCCCGACGTTGATGCGCCCGGTGGGGGCCTCGTCGGTGAGCTTGGCGACACGGACGAGAGTCCAGTCCAAGTCGCTGGCGCGAACGGTCTCCGCCGCAGCACGCACCTCGGCGTAGGGGCGGGGCGCGACTGTCTTCACGAACCGGACCAGCGCCTTGAACTTGAGGTCCGGCAGGTCTGCGCGGTCGGAAACGCTGCACGTGGAGACGACTACGAACCGCTTCACGCCTGCGGTGTCCATCGCGGTGACGATCCGGCGCGTCGCTTCGCTCTCGGAGCCGACACCTTCGATCACGGCGTCCGCCGCACGCACCGCTTCGGAGATCGACTCCTGGTCGTCGAGTTGTCCGGTGACGATCGAGAGCCGCGGGTGGGTGACACGGAGTCTGCCGGGCGTGCGGGCATGGACGGTGACCTCATGCCCGGCCTCCAGGGCCTGCTGGACGAGCAAGTGTCCCATGCGTCCGGTTCCGCCAAAGATCGTGATCTTCATGCGCGCAGATCCCTTCCGCAGACAACCACTAAAGCTTCTATACCACTAAAGATAGCATAGTGAATTACCATGGAAGGCATCATGGAGGAGACAAACGACCCGCAGACAGCACGGTGCATGCAGATCCTGTCCGTCATCGGCGACCTCTGGACCTTGGCGATCGTGATGACGCTCCAGGAGTCGGAACTGAGGTTCAACGAATTGCAGCGAGCGATCCCGAAGGTCAACGCGGTCACGCTCACCAACCGCCTGCGCAAACTCGAAGAAGCCGGACTGGTCAGCCGCGTTGCCGAGTCCAGGAGTAAGCAGTCGACGGTCTACGGGCTCACCCCGTTCGGCCGCAAGCTGATGCCGATCGTCGACGCGGTGCGAGCGGTCGCACTCGACCTGGAGCGCTCCGGCCAAGCCCCTCTCTGACGAACCGCTTCCCTTGCCTTGCCCCGGCGTCGAGCGCCCGCGCCACGCGACGTCGGACGTCGGCTGCAGCAGGGCTGAGGC
>NZ_JBHWZS010000017.1:0-59482 GCF_042728155.1 Streptomyces sp. NPDC060209 | reverse complement strand
CCGTGCCCGCGTACAGCACGGTCTCGTGGAGCGAGAAGCCCACCTTCTCCTTGGCGAGCACGATGCGCTTGCTCTCCCAAGTACCCGAAGCGGACCTGATGTGCCGGTCGGTGTTCTCGATGTCATCGAAGGATCGGACGATCACAGCGGGATGATGCCTTTCTTCCGTGCCTCATTGCAGGTTCGGTGATGGGTGATGCGGTGTGAGCGACCGACTGGATGCCTGGGTTCGAGCCAGGCTTCCTGGCTCGGGTGTTCAGCCGGTCTCCCGCACAGCCCTGGCGAGAGTCTGCAGACCTTCGTCGAGTTCTCCCGAGGAGACGGTGAGTGGCGGCAGTACCTTGACCACCTCGCCCTCCGGTCCGGATGTCTCGACGAGCAGGCCCAGCGCGAAAGCACGGGCACAGACGGCGGAGGCACGCGTGGGGTCGGGGAACTTCATCCCCCAGACCAGGCCGCGGCCACGGATCTGGGCCCCTGCCTTCGGGTGCTCTTCCCCGATGGCCAGCAGCGTCTGCTCGACCTGCTCGCCGCGGGCCAGGGTCTGCTTCTCCATCTGGCCGTCGGCCCAGTAGGCGTCGAGCGCGGCCGCGGCGGTCACGAAGGCCGGGTTGTTGCCGCGGAAGGTGCCGTTGTGCTCGCCGGGCTCCCAGATGTCCAGCTCGCCCTTGAAGAGGCAGAGCGACATCGGCAGCCCGTAACCGCTGATCGACTTGGACAGCGTCACGATGTCCGGGACGATGCCGGCCTCCTCGAAGGAGAAGAAGCCGCCGGTCCGTCCGCAGCCCATCTGGATGTCGTCGACGATCAGGAGCATGTCCTGGCGGTGGCACAGGTCCTGCAGCGCGCGGAGCCACTCGGCCCGGGCGACGTTGATGCCGCCCTCGCCCTGCACGGTCTCCACGATCACCGCGGCGGGCTTGTTCAGCCCGGAACCCTGGTCCTCCAGGAGCCGCTCGAACCACAGGAAGTCGGGCACCTGGCCGTCGAAGTAGTTGTCGAACGGCATCGGAGTGCCGTGCACCAGCGGGATGCCGGCACCGGCCCGCTTGAACGCGTTCCCGGTCACCGCCAGCGAACCCAGCGACATGCCGTGGAAGGCGTTGGTGAACGAGACGACCGACTCGCGGCCCTTGACCTTGCGGGCGAGCTTCAGCGCCGACTCGACGGCGTTCGTCCCCGTCGGGCCGGGGAACATCACCTTGTACGGCAGGTCACGGGGACGCAGGATCACGTTCTCGAACGTCTCCAGGAACGCCCGTTTGGCCGTCGTGGCCATGTCCAGGCCATGAGTGATGCCGTCGCGCTCGATGTAGTCGATCAACGCGCGTTTCAGCACCGGGTTGTTGTGCCCGTAGTTCAGGGACCCGGCACCGGCGAAGAAGTCCAGGTACGAGCGTCCGTCCTCGTCCGTGAGCCGGGCACCCTGCGCGCGGTCGAACACCGCGGGCCAGCCGCGGCAGTAGCTCCGCACTTCCGACTCAAGGGCCTCGAAGACACTCAGGGCATGCGGGTTATTCGTCATCATGACACGCTCCTCGTGCGGCGAGTATCCGAGAACTGGGCTCCGAGCGACGAAATGGGTGGTTGGGCCAGCGGCCCGATGCGATAGAGGTGTTCGGACTCGTGCTCGTCAGGGAAGAGCTTTGCGGGAAACAGCAGCTCACGCTCCACCGACGCCCCGTGTCGCGCGGCGTACGAGTGGAACAGGCGGCGTGATGCCTCGTTCTCGGCACTGATCGTCGTCTCCAGACTCTGGAGGACGCCCCGAGACCGCAGACGGTCGGTGAGGTGATCCAGCATGGACCCGGCCAGGCCACGCCCGCGCCTGTTGTGGTCCACGGCGATCTGCCAGATGACGAGCGTGCCCGGCAGTTCGGGACGGATGTACCCCGTCACGAAGGCGACGGCCTTGCCTCTTTCGTCGCGCGCGACCACGGAAGTCGCCGCGAAGTCACGGCACCACAGCAGATAGCTGTAGGAGGAATTCACGTCCAGCACGCGGGAATCCCGTGCGATACGCCACGCCGAAGCACCGTCCTCGACAGTGGGCTCTTCCATCTGCTCCGTCGGCCTCACCATGGGTCCACACCTCCGTCTCACCGCAGTGCACAAGGCGGGAGTATTCCCGCAAGAAGCGTGTGAAGCTCCTCAGGTCGAGCGCGAACCAGCAATTCACAAAGCCGATCAACTGCCGAAGATATGCCTTTCCGGGATGCACATTGCAGGATGACGATCCGCGGGCCGGTAGCATCAATTCCTTTTCTTCAGGAACGCTGCCCGCATCATGCTAGACCAACGGCCTCCCCCGGGCCACAGGAGATATTCGTACGACTGAGGACCGGAAGCACAATTACAGCACCTCTCCCCCGAAGTGGCTACACAGACCCCTGGGCATTCAGCCGGTTCACTGTCGACACCAGGACAGCTCCGGCCTCCGACAGCCCGAACCGACCGCACTTCAGCACGCAGGACGCCTTCGATGCGGCACGCACGTCAATCGGGTGAGTTCTTATCAGAAAAGCAGGCGTTACCCCAATCGCAAGAAATCGTCCAATGGGCGCATCGGCTTGCGATCGTCTCCTACCTGTGCCTTCTCTCGATCGCAATGGATAACACGCGTCGAGCACGAGAAGGATCGGAATGCAGAACAGGCGCGGCGCCCGGAGATCGTGCGGAAGACACCGCCCGGATTGAACCGTGTCAGTGCTGGTGACAGGATCCGGGGGTGCTGGTCAAGGGATACGACGACTGCCCGCTGGTCGCGGGCGAGCCAATGGTGGATCGCCCGGGCTTCTGGTCGAACCACCTCATGGCGATATGCGGCGATGAGTCGAGCGCCGCCTGCCCTGCTCCCGACTCGTTCGGCGAGGACGGTGCCGATACGGACGCCCTGTCCGAGATCCTCTTCGATCCTGAACGCTGGCCGGTCCTCCGCATACCCGCCGCGGAGGGACCTGGAGCCGTGGTGATCTACCGCAACCTGGTCGGCGACCACGGCATCGACTACCTCCTCACCCACCCGGACCGGAGCTACGCCCATCGGATCACCGGCTGGGAAGGAGGCTTCTCGGGGATCGGGCTGACGTGGAGCGAACTGGTCCGCGTCGCCGACAACCCGTCCCCCGCGCCCGCAGGTGTCGAGGACACGGCCGCCCGCCTCCTGCTGGCCCTTCCCCTCCTTGCCGGCCCGGAGGTACCGGAGGAAGCGACGGCAAGGCTCAGCACTGCCCTGACATCGGTTGGAGCGCCGCACGACACCGCCTTCGACACGGCGGGGCACCTGCTTGCCCACCTGACGCGAAGACGGCGGCACGATCCCACATGGGGCTCGCCGCTGAGCGGCAGCTGAAGGACGGGCTCAAGTCGCCGGCCGCGGCACAGCGAGGCAGCCCCTACCCTCTTCCGGCTGGGCCGCTCCCAGATGGTGATGCCCTCCGCCCGCAACGGCGATGGACCCGGCCGGCCAGGACGCGATTCCACTGCTGCGCTACCGGCTGTGACCACCCCTGCCCCGCTCCGCCGACGCCTGCCCGGCCGCGCCCTCCGCCGACGACTCGACCCGGCTGCCGTCGAAGCGCGTCGCCTCCGCCGAGCCGCTGACACCCCCACTTCCCTTCGCGGCTGCGAACACGGTGACCCAGCAAGGCCGTTGCCACAGACCCCTGGTGGCCCGCTCTCCTTTTTACCGGCTCCTCACACCTTTTGATGAATCATTAGAAAGTTCCAGAGATTCGTACCGAACCTCTGGACAGTCCCCCACGCGGCGTCCTAATCTCTCGGCCCACCGAGACATGCGTTTCGTCCCGGTAACACCGCAGCCCGATCGGCGTTCCCTCGAACGCTCCTCACCTCACGAGTCTTTCCACGTCTCTCCCCCCATGGCCGGGCCACCGCCCGTCACGAGGCACCGCGCGATCGCCGTCAAAGCGGTGGTCGCTCACGCACCGTTTCAGCACCCCGTCGACAC
Source organism: Streptomyces sp. NPDC060209 (assembly GCF_042728155.1). Lineage (NCBI taxonomy): Bacteria > Bacillati > Actinomycetota > Actinomycetes > Kitasatosporales > Streptomycetaceae > Streptomyces > Streptomyces sp. NPDC060209. Next base: position 55,512 of record NZ_JBHWZS010000017.1, on the reverse strand, counting down.
AGGGGAAACCGGCCGGGTCACCGACTCTGCCGTGACCGCAGCGGAAGGGAAGCGACATGAAGATTCGCACGTTCATCGCCACGGCCTCACTGGTGGCATCCGGGAGCCTGGTGGCTTTCTCCGGCTCCGCCCAGGCAGCGCTCTACACCACCTGCGTCGGTGACGGCGGGGCCGTGACTGTCAGCAACGATCTGGTCGTGCCGGCCGGTAAGTCCTGCACCCTCACCGGCACGAAGGTCAAGGGCACGGTGACGGTCGAGGCCGGAGCCGACCTCGTGGCCGCGGGCGCCACCTTCAACGGTGCGGTCACCGTCGGCGAGAACGCCTATCTCGACCTCACCGACACCACGGTCAAGGGCGCGCTCACCACCAACTCCGCTTTCGGCGCGCACCTGGAGAAGAGCAACCTCAAGGCGGTCGACGCCACCGAGGGGTTCGTCTACGTGGTCGACTCGGCGCTCGGCGGGAGCGTAAGAACCGAGGCCGGCGAGCTGTACGTCTCGGGCAGCACCCTGAGCAGCTCGCTGACGGGTGACGGCAACCAGTACAGCGACGTGTACGACACCACCGTCAAGGGCGCGCTCACCGTCAACGGGAACACCCTCGGCGGCGTGTTCTGCGCCAGTGAGGTGTACGGCGCCGCGACGTACACGGGCAACGCCGACAACCTCCAGCTCGGCGGCGAGGGCCTGCTCGGATCCTGCGCGGGCGCCTCGTACTTCGGCGGCAACCTGGCGGTCACCGACAACACCGCCAATGCCGTACTCGACAACGCGATCGTGCGCGGCGGGCTCACCGCGACCGGCAACGACCCCGTCCTGGTCGTGGGCGAGTTGACGCGTATCCGTGGCGCCGTCACCGGAGAGACCGCCGCCGCCGGCGTGTCGGCCTCCCGCTCGGCGAAGGAGGCGGCGCCGCCGGACCGTGGTGCCGACCTCGCCGAGAAGCCCGCCACCCGCGCCGACGCGGCGCGGGCCGACGCCCACGAGGCGGGCAAGTCCCGCCTCTGACGCCGGCCGGCCCAGCCGGTGGCGCCACAGGCAGGTGACGGCGGCCGCCCCCGCCCCCCCCCTGTTCCGGAGCCAGTGGATCCGCCGCCGCGGGGCGCACCGCCGAGCAACGGCCCGGCCGCACCCCGATCCGTACCCCTTCGCCCCATTCCCCAGGAGTGACCGTGAGTCATATTCACAAGTCCTTCGACCGCAGAGCCTTCTTGCGCGCCACCGCCGGCACCACCGTGGCCATCGCCGCAGCCTCCGTGACCGGCGCCACCGCGGCTTCCGCCGCCGCCGCGCCGAGCAGTCTGTCCATCCCCAAGGACCGCATCGGCATCCAGCTCTACAGCATCCGCGACAAGGTCAGTGCGCTCGGCTTCGGGGTCGTCCTCCCCGAGCTGGCCCGGATCGGCTACAAGGAGATCGAGTTCGCCGGATACACCCAGTCCACCTCCATCCTGGGCCGGCAGATCACCCTCCCGGAGATCCGCAAGCTGCTCGACGACAACGGGCTGCGCGCCGTCGGGAGCCACGTCGGCATCGGCAATCTGCGCACCAACCTCCAGGCCGAGCTGGACGCCGCGCAGATCCTCGGTATGCCGCACGTGGGCACCGCCAACGCGCCCTCGAACGTCAACACCGTCGCGGGCTACCGCGCCGCCGCCGACGAGTTCAACGTCTGGGGCGCCGCGGCGACCGCGCGTGGCCTGAAGCTCTACCAGCACAACCACGCGGGCGAGTTCGCGTTCGCCACCGACCAGCCGTCCGTCCGGCTGTACGACGTGTTCCTGAAGAACACCGACCCGCGCCACGTCTATCTTGAGCTGGACATCTACTGGGCGTACGTGGGCCAGTACCGCTGGCCCGGATTCGACCCCGCCGCGTACGTGCGCAACCAGCCCTACCGCTACCCCCTGTTCCACATGAAGGACGGCGACGCGAACGCGGCGAACGCCAACGGCTTCGACATAGTCGAGTTCGGTGCCGGTGACCTTCCGTACGAGCGGTTCGTCCGCGACATCGGGCCGCGTGCCTCGCACGTCGGCATCTGGGAGCAGGACACCGCGCCCAACACCCTCCCCAATCCGCCGGGTTCGCTCGGCGCGGCGGAGCGCAGCTTCACGGCGCTCAAGGGACTCCTCGGCTGAGAGTGCCCCGAAGAAGAGAGGCGCCCCCGCGCGGGGGCGCCTCCGTGTCCGCTCCTTACCGCCAGCGATCGAGGAGACGCATCACCGTGCACCTCACCCTGAGACGCCTGATCACGGGGGTCCTGCTCGTGGCACTGCCCGCGCTGGGCGGTGTGGCCCTCGCGCCCGCCGCCCAGGCGCACCCCGGCCACGAACACGCCCTGGACTGGTCGAACTACGAGAAGGTCACTCTGACGAAGGACACCGGCGAGCCGATCGACCTCGCCGTGCTGCCCGACAACCGCGTCCTGCACACCGCCCGCAACGGCGACGTACGGCTCACCGACCCCGGCACCGGTGTCACGAAGGTCGTCAACCACGTCGACGTCTACCAGAACTCCGAGATGGGGTTGCAGACGGTAACGCTCGACCCGGACTTCGCCACGAACAAGTGGGTCTACCTGTACTACTCGCCGCCGCTGAACACGCCGGCCGGCTCCGCCCCGCTCCAACTGCCCGCGGGACAGGACGACTCGTACTGGAAGCAGTGGGAGGGTTACGACACCCTGACCCGCTTCAAGTGGACCGGCGACAAGCTCGACCTCTCGACCGCGCAGGAAATCATCCGGGTCGACGCCAACCGCGGCCAGTGCTGCCACGTCGCCGGAGACGTGGACTTCGACGGGGAGGGGAACCTCTACCTCGCGACCGGGGGCAACACCCCGGCGTCGGGCCCGAACGTCAACGGTTACACGCCGATCAACGACGCGGCCGGCTACAACCCGGGGCTCGACGAGCGCCGCGGCTCGGGCAACACCAACGACCTGCGGGGCAAGATCCTGCGGATCGACGTCCAGGAGGACGGCAGTTACACCATCCCGGAGGGGAACCTCTTCGAGCCCGGCACGGCCAGGACCCGGCCCGAGATCTTCGTGATGGGCCTGCGCAATCCCTTCCGGCTGGCGGTGGACCGCGAGACCGACGCCGTGATGTGGGGGGACTACGGCCCCGACGCCGGTACCGCCGACCCGAACCGCGGGCCGATGGGATACGTCGAGTGGCAGACCACGACCAAGGCCATGAACAGCGGCTGGCCGTACTGCACGGGTGACAACACCAAGCCCTACCGGGACTTCGACTTCGCCACCCTCACGCCGGGCCCCGCCTTCGACTGTGCGGCGCCGGTCAACGACTCCCGCTGGAACACCGGCCTGACCGAGCTTCCCGCGTCCGCGCCGGCCACGCTCTGGTACGGCGACCGGGACACCGACCAGCCGTGGCCCCAGCTGACCGCCTTCCGCGGCCCCGGCGGTCCCGGCGGCCAGGCCCCGATGGGCGGCCCGGTCTACCACTACGACGCGGACAACCCCTCGCCGGGCAAGTTCCCCGAGTACTGGGACGGCAAGGCGTTCTTCGCGGAGTTCTCCCAGGACTACGTCGCGGCGTTCACGCTCGACGGGCCGGACGGTCCCGTGAGCAAGCTGGAGAACCTCCTGCCCAACAGCGAGCGCTCGCAGAACGGCATCCCGCAGTGGGACAACCCGATGGACCTGGAATTCGGCCCGGACGGCGCGCTCTACGTCCTCGACTACGGCGACGGCTTCTTCCGGCAGAATCCCGACGCGGGTCTCTACCGGATCGACTACGCCGAGGGCAACAAGGCTCCCACCGCCGTGATCAAGGCCGACAAGACCTCCGGCCAGGCCCCGCTGGAGGTCTCGTTCAGCGCCACCGGCTCCACCGACCCGGAGAACGGCGACCTCACCTACCAGTGGGACCTCGACGGCGACGGCACCTTCGATGCCTCCGGGCCCACGGTCAGCCGTACGTATCCGGAGAACGGGCAGTTCCAGGCCCGGCTGAAGGTCTCCGACCCCCAGGGCAAATCCGGCCTGTCCAGCCGTCAGATCACTGTGGGCAACACGGCACCGACCGTACGGATCACCTCGCCGCCCGACGGCGGGTTCTTCAACTGGGGCGACGCCGTGCCGTACGGCACAGCCGTCGAGGACCCGGAGGACGGCACCACACCGGACTGCGCCAAGGCCGCCTGGACCTTCGGTCTCGGTCACAACCAGCACGGGCACCCGGTCAACAGCGGCACCGGCTGCACGGGCGGCGTCGCTACCCCGACCGACGCGGGGCACGGTGATACAGAGAACGTCTTCGGCGTCCTCGGCATCACCTACACGGACAAGGGCGCGGGCGGCGTTCCGCCGGCCACAGGCGACGCCCAGGTGGTGCTCAACCCCGCCCTCATGCAGGCCGAGCACTACGACTCGGCGGAGGGCGTCACGGTCACGGACGACACGACGGCGTCGGGACAGCGCAAGCTGACCTCCTTCGACGCGGGTGACTGGATCGCGTACGACCCGGTCTCGTTCGCCGGGATCACCGGGGTGAAGACCCGTGCCACCGGCGCCGGCACCCTGGCGCTGCGCTGGGGCGCGGCCGACGCGGAGCCGTTCGCCACGGTGCCTGTCCCGGCCGGAGAGGGCTGGCAGACCATCACCACCGCGCTCACGAACGCTCCTTCCGGAAGCGGCGAGCTCTTCGTCACCAGCTCCGGCGGTGTCGAGCTCGACTCGCTGACCTTCCAGGGCGCGGGCGTCGCGGACAAGACCGCGCCCAAGGTCACGGCCACGCTCAACCCGCCCCGGCCCAACGGTGACGACGGCTGGTACACGAGCAACGTCTCGCTCGCGGTCTCCGCGACCGACAACGGGACGGTCGCCGGCCGTCAGTACTCGGTCGACGGCGGAACGACGTGGCAGTCGGCCAATGCTGCCGTCACCCTCTCCAACGAGGGTGCCACGACGGTCCGTTACCGGGCTACCGACAACGGCGGCAACATCTCCGAGGTGGGTTCGCTCACTGTGCGGATCGACCGCACCGGTCCCACGGTGGCGGTGAACGGTATCGACGCCGACGGCGTCTACGGGGACTCCCAGCGCCCGACGCCGGTCTTCTCGGCACAGGACGCGGTCTCCGGCGGGGCCACCGCCACGGCCACGCTGGACGGCAAGTCCGTCGCCTCCGGACAGGCGCTGGAGTTGTGGCGGCTGCCGCTCGGGAAGCATGACCTCACGGTCAGGGCCCGGGACAAGGCGGGCAACACCACCACGAAGACGGTGACCTTCACGACCCGTACCTCCTACGCGGACATCCGCGCGCTGATCAACCGGCTGCGGGCCGACAACCTGATCACGGCGCAGGGACAGCAGCGGCTGACCGTGCGCCTCGCCCAGGCCGAGGCGCACGCCGACGCGGGCCGCACCACTCAGGCCACGGCCGTGCTGGAGTCGTTCGCCGGCTACACGTCCGACACCGCCCTGGTGCCGGACAGCGCCGCCGGGGCAGCCCTGGCACGGAGCGCGAGAGCGCTGAAGGGGGGCGCCACCGGCTGACGCCAGGACGGAGGGAGCTGCCCCGCCGTCACCGGCGGGGCAGTTCTCTGCGCCCGGGCCAGAGTCTTCGTCCGAACGAGGGGCCGTGGGTGACAGGGGCCTGCTTCCGGGCGGCGGGGTCCCCGCCGAGGGAGTTCCGTCAACGGTGCGGCAACTTTCTGCGATCTGTGAAAAAGTTGCAGGAAGTCGCCCGCGCCCCCTGCGGCCCGCGAGCGCGAATCCTGCCGGGCGGTACGGTGCCGGGCCCCGTACCGCCCCCACGAATATCCCCGAAAGCCGTCCGAGGGCGTCCAGAGGAAGTGAGTCCGTGAACCTCCAGTACCGCGTGTTGAGTCTGCTGCGGGACAACGGCCCGCTGTCCCGCGCCCAACTCGCGGACCGGCTGGAGGTTCCGCGCCCGCGGCTGCTCGGCGAACTCGACCGCATGCTCGCCGCCGGGCGGGTGCGTGAGGCGGGCCCCGCCGCGTCGCGCGGCGGACGGCGCTCCACCCTCGTCCAGCTCGACCCCGGTGTGCGGTTCGCCGCCGTCGATCTGGGCGCCAGCTCCATCGACATCGAGATCACCGACGGCGCACTGGCGCCGGTGGCCTCCTGCTCCGAGCCGGCAGACATCCGCTCAGGACCGGTCGCCGTGCTCGGGCGCGTCAGCGAACTCCTGCGCGCGATGGCCGACCAGGGGCATTACGCGCGGCTCGACGCCATCGGCATCGGCCTGCCGGGGCCGGTCAGCTTCCGGGAGGGCGTGCCCGTCTCACCACCGATCATGGTGGGCTGGAACCGCTTTCCGGTACGCGACACCCTCGCCCGCGCGCATGGCTGCCCCGTCGTGGTCGACAACGACGTCAACGTGATGTCCCTCGGGGAGCAGCACAGCGGGGTCGCGAGGACCGTCGACCATCTGCTCTTCGTGAAGATCGGCAGCGGGATCGGCTCCGGCATGCAGCACCACGGCCGCATCTACCGGGGCGCGGAGGGCTGCGCCGGCGACATCGGGCACGTCCAGGTCGAGGCCGAGGCGGACGGGCCTGTCTGCTCCTGCGGGAACACCGGCTGCCTGGAGGCGTACTTCGGCGGGGTGGCACTGTCCAGGGACGCCACGGAGGCCGCGAAGTCCGGCAGGTCGCCCGCTCTTGCCGAACGGCTGGCCGAGCGGGGGGTTCTGACCGCCCTGGACGTCGCGGAGTGCGCGGACGGCGGCGACGGCACGAGCGTCGGTCTGATCCGGGCCGGCGGCCACCGGGTCGGGCAGGTCCTCGCCACACTGGTCAGCTTCATGAACCCGTCGATGATCGTGATCGGCGGCGGTCTGACCGGGCTCGGCTATCCCCTGCTCGCCGAGATCCGCAGCGTCGTGTACAAGCGCTCGCTTCCCCTCGCCACCGGCAACCTGCCGATCGTCATGTCCGAACTCGGCCCACGTGCGGGGGTGGTGGGCGCCGCGCTCCTGGCGAGCGAACTCGCTTACGGTGAGGCGTCGGTGGCCGGGGACCTCGGGCGAAGCGAGGCCACCGGATAGCGCGCCTTCCGGGCTGCGGCCCAGAACCTCGCAGCCGCCGTTGGTGCCACCCTGGCCGGGGCCGTCGTGGTGACTGTCCGGATCCGGCGTCCAGGACTGTCGCTCAGGGCGTTGCCGTCACAACACCCGCACCGTCGAATGCCGTTGTGCTCCCGGACCCGAGGTTCAGCCACAGCTCGGCAAACCTGTCGAGGAGCCGGGCCGCGACCGTCACATCATCCGTCAACGGCCGGTCGGCAAGCTCCGCGTCGAGCACCGAGTCCGCCAGCTCGAAGGCGCGGCCGACAGGCAACTCCGGATCGAGCCGCATGTCGCGCTGCCGCAACGCCCTTATGGCCGCGACGAGTTCACAACCGACGACGAGCCGGTACGCCTCGCACGCCCGCAGCGTCTGGCGCGCCGCCAGCGAGGCGAAGCTCGCCTGCTCCTCGACGCCCCGCGAGAGCACCGCGTGGCCGAGTGACGCGGGCGCGGAGAAGGCCCGCAGGTCCCCGAGCGCCGCCCCCGCCGCGTACTCGAGGATCATCACGCCCGACGACGCCGGTTCACCGTCCGCGAGGAAGGGCCTCAGGCGCGTGAAGCCCGGTTCGTTCAGAGTCGAGAGGCGCGAGGTGGACAGACGGGCCACCTGAGCCACCGCCAGCCGGAAGTGGTCCAGGGACAGGACGAGTTGAGCGAGGTAGAAGCCGCCGTGGTGGTAGGCCGCCATGTCGTCCGCCGAGATCAGCGGGTTCTCGGCCGCCGCGTTGATCTCGACCGCGAGGACGTCTTCGAGCGCGTCCGCCGCGTCGTGCGCGGGCCCGTGGATCTGCGGCACGCAGCGGAAGCCGTACGGATCCTGGATCCGGCCGAGCGGCGGCGTGGGGCGGTCCGGCGCGCCGAGCAGCAGCCGCATTCGCTCCGCCACCGCGTACGAACCGGCGTGCCGGCGTGCCTCGTGCACGGGCAGCGCGTACGCCTCGTACGAACCGTCGATCGCCATCAGGGACAGCGCCGCCACCACCTGCGTGGCCGCGATCAGGTTACGCAGCTCGCACACAGCGAGCGCGGACTGGCCGAGGGTGAGGGCGTTGCTGCTGATCAGGGCGAGGGCGTCGTTGTTGTCGAGGGGCTGCGGGGCGGGGGCCGCCCCCGCTCCCTGCCAGGGGTGTTCGCCCGCCAGCGCGAGGCCCATCTGCGCGAGCGCGGCGATGTCGCCGGTGCCGACCGAGCCGAATTCGTTGACCTTCGGGTAGGCGCCCGTCCCCAAGGCCTCGCAGAGCGCCGTGACGACGGTCGGGCGCAGGCCGGCGCCACCCGCGAGCAGCTGGTTGGCGCGGACCGCGAGCATGGCGCGGACCTGCCGTGCGGGCAGCTCCTCGCCGATCGCTCCGGCATGGCTGCGGAGCAGTCGCAGGCCGTGATCGGCGGCCGCGTCGGTCGGCACGGACTCATTCCGGTTAGCACCCACTCCGGTGGAGCGACCGTAGACGCGACCCCACGAAGCGATTTCCCGCGCGGCGTTCCACGAGGCCTCCACGCGCTTCATCCCGTCGGCTGCCGGGACGGGCTTCGCGGCGGATTCGGCCAGGCGTACGACATCTGCGACCATCAGTCCGCGGCCGTCCAGGATGACGGCCGCGCCGCTGTTGCCGACGGCTCCGTCCACGATACGAGACGACATCAGTGGTGATTCCTCCTCAATCAGGCGCTCTGTCTTGCCCTGCGGCCACTCGTAACCAGGGATTTACGCCTGAGCGGCGACAACCTATTGACAATCTATTCAGTCACCGAGAACTCTGCATGATGATATGCAGCCGGGCAAGGGACTCCTCATGATCCAATTCGACAAGGTCCACAAACGCTTCCCGAACGGCACAACCGCGGTGCACGACCTCACCCTTGAGATGCCGGAGGGGGGCGTGACCGTCCTCGTCGGATCTTCCGGTTGCGGCAAGACGACGACGCTCCGCATGATCAACAGGATGGTCGATCCGACCTCCGGGACGATCAGGGTCAACGGCAAGGACGTCCTGGAGCAGGACGCCGCCGACCTCCGCCGCTCCATCGGGTACGTCATCCAGCAGTCCGGGCTCTTCCCGCACCGCACAGTCCTGGACAACATCGCGACCGTGCCGCTGCTGCTCGGCTGGGGCCGCAGGAAGGCGCGGACGCGGGCGGCGGAACTCCTGGAGACGGTCGGCCTCTCCGCCGACGCAGGGAAGCGGTACCCGCACCAGCTCTCCGGCGGCCAGCAGCAGCGTGTCGGCGTGGCCCGCGCGCTCGCCGCGGACCCGCCGGTACTCCTGATGGACGAGCCGTTCGGCGCCGTCGACCCAGTGGTCCGCACCCAGCTCCAGGACGAACTGCTGCGCCTTCAGAGAGAGTTGAGCAAGACCATCGTCTTCGTCACGCACGACATCGACGAGGCGGTACGGCTCGGCGACCGCATAGCCGTCTTCCGCACGGGCGGCCACCTCGTCCAGTGCGCCGCCCCCGCAGAGCTGCTTGCCCGCCCCGCGGACGCTTTCGTCGCGGACTTCCTGGGCGCGGAACGCGGACTGAAGCTGCTGTCACTGACGACGCTCGCGGAGGTCCCCCAGGGGCCCGCCCCCGAAGGCGCCCGCTGGCAGCTGGTCCTCGACGCCGCCCGTAAGCCGCTGGCCTGGCACGACACGGAGACGGACGCGGAGACCCCGGCCCGGCCCCTGGGGGACACGGACTCGCTCCTCTCGGCGCTCAACGAGTCGATCGCCGCGCCGAGCGGCCTGGTCGCCCGGGTCGACGCGGACGGGGTCCTCACGGGCGTGACGTCCCGCGAGGACATCCACGACCAGGCCGGACACGTGCACAGCCAGGCAAGCACGGTGGCCGTGTGACCGTCGACTGGTCGTGGATATCCGACCACACCGGTGATCTCGCCACTCTGACCCTCTCCCACCTCCAGGCCGCCCTCACCGCCGTACTCCTCGGCCTGATCGTCTCGCTCCCCCTGGCCGTGGTCGCGCACCGTGTACGCAGACTGCGCGGGCTGCTCCTGGGCCTGTCGAACATCCTGTTCACCATCCCGTCCATCGCCGTCTTCGTGCTCCTCCTGCCGGTCAGCGGGCTCACCCGCACCACCACGGTCATCGGCCTGACGATCTACACGCTCGTCGTGCTCCTGCGGAACACCGTCGAGGGCCTGGACTCCGTCCCCGCCAGGACCAAGGAGGCCGCGAAGGCCATGGGCGCCCGGCCGCTGCGCACCCTGCTCACCGTCGAGCTGCCCCTCGCCCTCCCCGTGATCATGGCGGGCGTCCGGATCGCGACGGTGATGGCCATCTCGCTCGTATCCGTGGCCACGTACATCGGCGACGGCGGACTCGGACAGCTCTTCACGGACGGGTTCCAGCGCAACTTCCCCACCCCCGTCATCGTCGGTGTCGTCCTGACGCTGCTCCTCGCGCTCGTCGCGGACGCGCTCCTCGTCACCCTCCAGTACGTCCTCACTCCCTGGACCCGCCGGCAGAAGCAGGGGGCCTGACCTCATGTACGAACTCTTCAAGGGCCTCGGCGCCTGGCTGGTCAGCGGCGAACAGTGGGCCGGCCCCGACGGCATCGGGCACCGCCTCGCCGAGCACCTCCAGTACTCGCTGCTCGCCACCCTCGTCGCCGCCGCCATCGCCCTGCCGGTCGGCCTGGTCATCGGGCACACCGGGCGCGGCGCGTTCCTCGCCATCAACCTGTCCAGTTTCGGGCGGGCGCTGCCCACGGTCGGGCTCGTCGTGCTGGTCTTCCTGGCCAGCGGTCTGTCGATGTGGCCCGTCTACATCGCCCTCGTGGCGCTTGCCGTGCCCTCCATCGTCACCAACACGTACGCCGGGATGACCGCCGTCGACCCCGAGGTGCGGGACGCGGCGCGCGGCCAGGGCATGCGCCGGCACCAGGTCCTCCTCCAGGTCGAGCTTCCCCTCGCGCTCCCCCTGATCATGACCGGGCTCAGGCTCGCGCTCATCCAGGTCGTCGCGACGGCCACCATCGCCGCGTACGTCTCCTTCGGCGGGCTCGGCCGGTACGTCTTCGACGGACTCGCCCAGCGCGACCTCGTGCAGGTGCTCGGCGGTGCCGTGCTCGTGGCGGTCGTCGCCGTCGTCCTCGATCTCGCGCTCTCCGCACTCCAGCGTGCCCTTTTCCGTAATCGCCCCGCCAAGTCGGCCCAGGAGCAAGCACGATGAACCGCAGAACTCTCCTCGGCGGACTCTTCGCCGCCGCCTCCGTCCCCGCTCTCGCCTCCTGCAGCGGCGGCATCACCTCGCTCGACGGGCAGGGATCCGGCGGCGGGGGCGGAGGTACCAGCAAGGGCGGCGTCACCATCGGCACCGCCAACTTCACCGAGAACCAGGTCCTGGGATACCTCTACGCCGCCGCGCTCGAAGCGGCCGGAGTGCAGACCACGGTGCGCCCCAACCTCGGCACCCGCGAGATCCTCATCCCCGCCCTCAAAGGCGGCGACATCGACCTCCTGCCCGAATACCAGGGCGCCCTGCTGCACTACCTCGACAGCGAGGCCGGGGCCACCGAGGAGGGCGAGATGCAGAACGCCCTCGCCATGGCCCTGCCGCGCGGACTCCAGATCCTCCCCTACGGCCGGGCCGAGGACTCCGACGCCTTCGTCGTCACCCGGGAAACCGCCGACAAGTACGGTCTGAAGTCCCTGGCGGACCTCGCCGAGCACAACGGCAAGCTCGTCATCGGCGCGGCACCCGAGGTGAAGAAGCGCACGGTCGGCTCGGTCGGCCTCAAGGACGTGTACGGCGTGGAGTTCAAGGAGTTCAAGTCCCTCGACTCCTCGGGTCCGCTGGTCAAGGGCGCCCTGAAGAAGGGAGACGTCGACGTCGCGAACCTCTTCACCACCGACACCGACATCGTCGCCGAGGGCTGGGTCGTCCTCACCGACCCCAAGAACCTCATCCCCGGCCAGCACGTCGTCCCGCTCATCGCCGACCGCAAGGCCGACTCGACGGTCCGCAAGGCGCTGGGCCGCCTCGGCAACGCGCTGACGACCAAGGACCTCACCGAGCTCAACCGCCTGGTGGACAAGGACCGGAAGGACCCCGAGGACGTCGCCTACGACTGGGCGGCCCAGCACGGCATCAAGAAGAAGTAGCCGCCGCCGGACCGGGCGGCAGGACACACCACCGAGAGGCCAGGGGGCCGAGTCATGGCAGCTGAAGACCTGGTGGAGCGGCGCTCCATCGACGTCGTCCCGGACGACGAACGGCACGGTACCGCGTTCAGCCAGTTCACCCTCTGGCTCGGGGCCAACCTCCAGATCACGGCCGTCGTCACGGGCGCACTCGCCGTCGTCTTCGGCGGCGACGTGGTGTGGTCGGTGGTGGGCCTCCTGCTGGGCAATCTGCTCGGCGGAGCCGTCATGGCCCTGCACTCCGCGCAGGGGCCCAAGCTCGGCCTGCCCCAGATGATCCAGTCCCGGGCCCAGTTCGGGGTGCGGGGCGCGGTCGTCCCCCTCCTCCTGGTCATCCTCATGTACGTGGGCTTCTTCGCGAGCGGCAGCGTCCTCGCCGGCCAGGCGACCGCGGAGCTCACGCACACGAACGACACCACCGGCATCGTCGTCTTCGCGGTCGTCACCGCCGTCATGGCGGCGGTCGGCTACCGCGTGATCCACGTCCTGGGACGGGTGGCCAGCGTGGTCTGCGCGCTCGCCTTCGTCTATCTGGGCATCCGCCTCCTGGACCGCGTGGACCTGTCGGCGCTGCTCGGCGACGCGCACTTCGACCTGCCGATGTTCCTGCTGGCGGTGTCGCTCTCGGCGTCCTGGCAGCTCGCCTTCGGGCCGTACGTCGCGGACTACTCGCGCTATCTGCCGCGTACGACGTCGGGACGGGCCACGTTCTGGTGGACCCTTTCGGGATCGGCCGTCGGCTCGCAGTGGTCGATGACGTTCGGGGTGCTCGTGGCGGCGAGCGCGGGGGACGCCTTCCTCGCGAACCAGGTCGGATACGTGGTCGGCCTGGGCGGCACGGGCCTGATCGCCTCGCTCCTGTACTTCGCGATCGCGCTCGGCAAGCTGACCATCAACGTGCTCAACACCTACGGCGGCTTCATGTCGATGGTGACCAGCATCAGCGGATTCCGCGGCCGGAAGACGCTGTCGCCACGCGGCAGGGCGGCGTACATCGCGGTGATCATGGTGGCGGGGACGGCGACGGCGCTCCTGGGCAAGGACAGCTTCCTGACGTCCTTCAAGGACTTCCTGTTGTTCCTGCTGACGTTCTTCACGCCCTGGTCGGCGATCAACCTGGTCGACTACTACCTGATCTCGCGGGAGCGGTACGACATCCCGGCGCTCTTCGACCCCGAGGGCCGCTACGGCGCTTGGCGCCGGGACGCCCTCACGGTCTACGGGGTGGGAATCCTCGCCCAGCTCCCGTTCCTCGTGACGCACTTCTACACCGGCCCGGTGGCGGAACCGCTGGGCGGCGCGGACATCTCCTGGATCGTGGGCCTGGCGGTCCCCGCGGCCCTGTACTGGCTACTGGCCCGCCGCGACACGCAGCATGTCCCGGAGGAGACGCGCTACGCCCTGGCATCTCCGCAGAAGGACTGACACCCGGGGGCCGGCCCCCGGTGGGAGAGAGGCAGGTCCACGGTCACGTCCGGACCGGCGCCCGGGCGAAGCCCGTCAGCTCCGCAAGCCCCGGCCTGCCTCTCGTCCGCACCTTTCGAGTCGACGGCGTCGTCATGGCTGTGCGCCGCTGGTCTACCGCAGCTGATTCGCCATCTCCCGGGGGGGCTCCCATACGGCCGCGCCTACGAGGGCAGGGTGAGGATTTCGGCGCCGCCGTCGGTGATGGCGATGGTGTGCTCAGTGTGTGCGGTCCGGCAGCCCGTCGCGCTGCGCAGCGTCCAGCCGTCGGCGTCGGTGACGAGCGTGGCGGTGTCGGCCATGACCCAGGGCTCCAGGGCGAGCAGCAGGCCGGGGCGCAGCTTGTATCCGCGGCCGGGCCGTCCGGTGTTCGCGACGTGCGGGTCCTGGTGCATGGTCGAGCCGATGCCATGGCCTCCGAACTCGGTGTTGATCGGGTAGCCCGCCTCACTGAGGACCGTGCCGATGGCGTGGGAGAGGTCACCGATGCGGGCCCCCGGCTTCGCGGCGGCGATGCCGGCGGCGAGCGCCCGTTCGGTCGTCTCGATCATCGCGACGCTCTCCGCGGGCCTGGCCTTGCCCACCAGGAAGCTGATCGCGGCGTCCGCGGCCACCCCGCGCGTGGCGACGGCCAGGTCGAGGGTCAGCAGGTCCCCGTCGGCCAGCGTGTAGTTGTGGGGCCGCCCGTGGAGCACGCCGTCGTTGACGGCCGTGCAGATGTAGTGACCGAACGGGCCGCGCCCGAAGGAAGGCGCGTAGTCGACGTAGCAGGACTGCGCTCCCGCCTCGGTGATCATCTTCTTGGCCCACTGATCGATGTCCAGCAGGTTCGTCCCGACCGTGCAGCGCCGCTTCAGCGTGTGCAGGATGTCTCCGACCAGGGCGCCGGTGCCCCTCGCCCGCTCGAGCTGCGCGGAGTTCAGGATCTCAATCATGGGGGGCCTCTCACGTACGTCCAATAACTATCCCGGTCTAACTATACCGGTATTAGAATGGGGGAATGGTCAGGTTGCCGCTCACCCCCGCCGAGGTAGAACGCGGACAGCGCCTCGGCGCCCTGCTCCGCCGAGCCCGGGACTGCCGCTCGATGCTCGACGTGGCACTCGCTTCGCACATTTCGCCGGAGACTCTTCGGAAGATCGAATCCGGCCGCGTGGCCACCCCCGCCTTCCCGACCGTCGCAGCGATCGCCGGCACCCTGGGCCTGTCTCTCGACGCGGTCTGGGCCGAGATCAGCCGGGCGGAGCACACCATTGAGGATCAGCCGGTCCTGCCCGTCGCACGGCATGCATCGCTGGTTTCGTAGCGCCGCGCCCAGAGGGTCAGCGGTTCAGCGACCGCGCTGTGCCGGTACGCCTGCCCGCATGCTGATCACCTCGTCGACCAGCCCGAGCACGCGTCGGTGCAACACCTACCGCCCATCACCTCGTCGAGGCCCCTGTCGGGCTTCTCGAAGGGGTGGACACCCTCACGAATCTCGTGGTCAGCGCCTCTTCTTCGGGCCGCTGCGGTGCGCGACACGTAACGCGGACGGCGGCGGCTCGACGTGGCGACGTAGGCGCGGCCCACCGGCCCTACCCCTTGAATATTCGCTGGGCCCTCCGCCGTGGGCGAGGCACAATTCCCGGGGAACCGGGGTGAGGGAGAGCTTGTTTGGACGTGTTCGCGTGTGCCGGGTGCGGCACCGAGCTGACGGCACCGATGTCCCGAGTCGCCCTCCCGGTCCACACCCATCACGGAGGCTGGGAGGAACTCCATCCTTCACTGATGGAACCCGCGACGTACGCCGTCGACCCCCGGCCCACCGGACCGCCCTGGCGGTTGTGGGAGGAAGTCGGAGAGGAGGCGGCTGCCCGGCAGGGCGTGTACGCGCCGGTGCACTCCGTCTCCTTCGGGGCGCGGAACCGGATCGTGATCGCCCCTGGCGACTCCCGGTCCATGGTCCTGATTTTCGAGAAGTGCGAGGGCTACTGCCGAGGTGTGGACGGCCGGGCCGGCCCCAATTCGGCGTGCGAGGGGTGCGGGCATCCCGTGGCTACGCGCATGGACGACTGCGGAGTGTGGCAGACGGTATGGCTGGAGCCCGACGCGACCGTACGCCGCCCCTTGGGGCTTTCGGCCGGGCCGCCTCCTGACTGGGGCGAGCTGAAGCGCGCCGAGCACCGCGTCCCGCCTGTCGAACCCGATGGGTCGTGGAGCCGCCGGTGGGAGGCGGCGGTTGGGGTCGCGATGGCCCACCTGGTGGTGGCCACCGGGAACCGCCCGGTGGCCCTGCCCGCCGGCCCCGTCGCAGAGCTGCTCAGCCATGCCGTCGGGCTCTGCCTCCCCGCTGGGCCGGATGCCCACTCCGTGGGGCTGGCCGGTCCGGGGATGCGCCCGTCTCGGCCCCGTCCTGATGTCCTCCTCGTCCCTCGCCACCCCCTCACGGGTGAGCCCTGGCGGCCGCCCGGCGACGAGGCGGCTGTGGTGCCGCTGGACAGCGGAGTCTGGGCGTACCTCGCCCACCCGGGCGAGACCTCGCCGGTGCCCGCCGTCGGCGTTCTCCCGGAGGGCGTCCTGCGCGACGACTACCCATTGCCGCCGCGCCCCTGGTACCCACTGCGACCCCACCTCGGCGCTTTCGAGTACACCCTGGTCGGGCTGCCCGCCATCCGCGCCCTCCGGCTGCGCGGGTACCACGACGCGTACCAGTCATGAACGTCCGACTGGGCGTCTACGGGGCCGAGATCGCAGCGGTCCGCTGATCGTGTCCGGTTCGGATCTCAGTCCCTTTGATCCGGCAGTACTTTCCCGGTGGTTCCCGCAGGACGGGGGATGGGTTTCCTGTTCAGCTCAGGCAACCGCTGGGCACAAGTGGCGTGCGCTGCTGCTCAGTTGGGGCTTAGAGTCGTACTCCCTGAGGTCGTCGGAAAGGGAGACGCGTGGAACCCGTGGCAGCGGACCTTCTCATGGCCCTGGCGAGCGGGACCGCCGGGGCCGCCGGACAGAACCTCTGGGAACGGCTGCGTGCCCTCGCGCAGCGGTCCCCCGCCCGGCAGCCCGACGCCGCACAGAGCGACGACACACAGGGCGACGGCGAGCCGGCGGTGGGCGAGCTGGTCGTGGCCCTGGACGAGGACGCCTCCGACGAGCAGCGCGCCGCCCGGCTGGCCGAGGGCCTCGCCCTGCGCGCCCGCCAGGACCCGGCGTTCGCCGAGGCCCTCACCCTGTGGCGGCGGGAGGCGGAGCAGTTGTCCACCGCGCCGGCCGGCGGGGGCACCCAGCACCAGGAGATTTCGGGAGGCACCCAGCACAACGTCGTCTTCACCCGCGACGTCCACGGTTCCATCGACCTGGGCTGACCGGGGAAGCGAAGGCGAGGGGAGGGGACGGGCGTGGCGGGCGGCGGGGGAAGCCGGGCGGCCGGCGGCGACGGCTTACACCAGGAAATCTCGGGGGGAACCCAGCAGAACGTCGTCTTTGCGCAGGTCATTGAGAACGTCTCCCTTCACGTGGATCACGACCTCCCCGCGGTGCACGGTGCCGGCGGCCTCGGTCTCGGTCGCGGCCCCGACCGCGGCCTCGGCACGGTGGTCCTGCCGTCCGCCGTCGTTCTGCTCGGGGTGTTCCTGCTCCTTGCCCGCCCCGAGCTCCCGCTGCCCGCGGGGCTCGACCCGGGGCCGGTGACTGGCGGTTGGTCGCTCCTCGTGGGCGCCGTCGGATGGGCCGTGTGGTCCCGGGTGCGCAGGGAGCGGGCCCGTCGACGCCTGGCCGCCTGGCGCACCAAGCGCAACCTCGCCCGCGCCGCCGAGGCTCTCGCGGAGGGCCTGGCTGTCCGCTACGACGAGGACGAACGCCTGACGAGGATCAACGACCCCTACCCGCTGGACGTCGCCTGGACGACCCCGGAGGCGGAGGAGGAAGGAGCCGCAGGGGAGGAACAGGAGGGGGCCGACGCCGAGGAACAGCACCCGTCGGCACACCCCGCCGCGCCCGAAATCGCCGACTACTACACCGCCACCCCCGCCCGCCGCCTGGTCGTCCTCGGTGGTGCCGGGGCCGGCAAGTCCGTGCTCGTCCTGCGCCTCGCCCACGCCTTGCTGCACCGCCGCGCCAAGGGCTCCGGTGACCCGGTGCCGACGGTCGTGTCCTTGGCCTCCTGGGACCCGGACCAAGGACTGTTGCGCTGGATGGCGGACCAGCTCGCCGACGCGCACCCGGAGGCATGCACCCCCGTGCCCGAAGCGCCTGCCGCGGACGTCGCCTTCCACCTCCTCCTCACCGGCCGGGTCCTGCCCGTACTCGACGGCTTCGACGAACTCCCCGAGGACCGGCGGGCCGCCGCCCTCCACCAGATCAGCCAGACCATGCGCGGCCGCCGACCGTTCGTGCTGGCCAGCCGCGAGCCCGAGTATCGCGAACACGTTCCCGACGAGGTGGACTTCGAGCGCACCGAGATCCGCCTGAGCCCACTCGGCGACGCGACCGTACGGGCGTACCTCGGCCCCGGTCAGGCCCACACCCGCTGGACACCGGTCCTGGACCGGCTCGCCGACCGCTCATCCGCCGCACCGCCCGAAGTGCGGCGGCTGCGCCAGGTGTTGAGCGTTCCGTTGATGGTGGGTCTGGCCCGGGTCGCGTACGCCCACACCACCGCCCACCCGTCGGAGCTGCTGGAGCCGGACGCGTTCGGGTCCCGCGCCGACATCGAGCGCCACCTGTACGACGCGTTCCTGGACGCCGTCTACAGCTCCTCGCACGACATACAGGCGGCGCACGGCGGCTGGTCGCCCCAGCAGGCGCGCACCTGGGTCGGTTTCCTCGCCGCCCGGATGAAGGCGGCGAACGAACAGGACCTCGCCTGGTGGCGCCTGGACGAGACCCTGCCCCGGTTCGTCGCCGTGCTCGTCCTGGTGCCGGCGCTCCTCGTCGGCCCGCTGTCGGTCGCGGGCCTCACCTTCGGCCTGCCGTGGTGGCGACAGTGGCTGCCGCTGCCGTCTCTGCCCGGCGCGTACGCGATGCTCTGCGGGCTGGTTCTCGTCGCGGAGGCGGCCGTTCGGACCGCCGGGCGGCAGGAGCCGCCGCGCAGGCTGCACCGGCCCGGCCGCGAAGACATCCGGGACGCGCTCGCCAAGTGGCCGGACCGGGCTCGGGCTGTCCTGGCCGCCTTGGCGATCGCCGCCGCGGGGACGGCCGGCTTCCACTGGGGCGGCTGGTGGTTGTTCCCCCTGCCCTACGTCTATGGCGTGGTGGGGTGGTGGTACGGGCGCCGGGTCCTGGGGCGCGTGTGGCGCAGCGCCGATCCGGCCCTGGCCGACACCCCGGCCGCCCTGCTACGGGCGGACCGACGAGGCGTGCTCACCCTGGGCTGGTTCGCCCCCCTCCGCCCGGACAACGAAGTGACACCGCTGCGGTACGTCCTCCTCCTGCCGTCCGTGATGCTGCTCGCCTGGCAATTCATGGGAGGTGGTGGGGACGTCGTCACCCATCGCGACTGGGCGTTGATGGCCGTGGCGATGCCGGTGTTCTGGCTGCTGTTCTCCTTCGGTTCCTCAGCGTGGGGCGGGTTCACCATGGCCCGCCTGTACTTCTGGGCCACCGGCCGGCTTCCCTGGCACCTCCTGCCGTTCCTGGAGGACGCGCACGCCCGCGGGGTGCTGCGGCAGGCCGGCGGCGTCTACCGGTTCCGGCACATCGAGCTGCGGGACCGTCTCGCCCGCGGCGTGCCGGCCGAGGTGCTCGCGCAGCCCCGGACTGCCCCCGGGCGGGTTCGCCGGGCTGTGGCCATGATGCTCGTCCTCGCGGCCTCGGGCGGGCAACTCGTGGTGGGCTCCGGTGCGGTGGTCGCCGAGCGCCTGCCGGGGCCGGTCCGCTCGCTGCCCGCCGCCTGCGCACTCCTCGACCCGGCGGACCTGGCCCGGCTGATGAAGGACCCCGCCCAACTGGGCGCCGCCGACGGCGCGTCGTGCTCGGCGGGCGAGCAGGCCCCGTTCAGCCGCAACGTGTCCATCGACATCAGCCGGATCCTGGTCGCCGGCGACGGCTTCGTCTTCAGCGGGCCCGAGAAGGCCCGGATCCACTACGTGGAGCTACGCGGCCAGGCGACCAACGCCGCGGAGAGTGTCGCGTCGGCCGGCGGCTTCCACCGGGATCTCAGCGGCCTGGGCCACGAGGCGTACCTGGCCGTCTGGTCCGGTTGGTCCGACCCGACGGGCCGCGTCGAGAGGCCGAGGGCGACGGCCAGGGTCGGCGTACGGATCGGCAACGCCCTGATGCAGCTCGACTACACCGAGGAATTCGCCTCCTTCGAACGCGCCGCGGAGATCGCCCAGATCCTGGCCCGCCAGGCGCTCCGCCGGGCGGACATCGCCGGGACCCGGCCCCGCGAGCGGGATCCGAAGCCGGACGTCGGGGGTACCACCAAGCCGGCCGTAGACCGGCCTCTCGCCTCCGTCCCCCCGCAGTCGGCCCTCCCCGCCAAGGACCACCGCTTCGTGTTCTACAACCGGCGGGCGGCGGGTTCGGTCTACGGCGCGACCTGGCAGGGAGACGAGCGCTCCTATCTCTGGCAACTGCACCTCGCCGACTTCATCTTCCGCGCGCCCAAACACATGAACTGCCGCTCCGGCGACACCGACCGCGACGACCCAAGTACGTACACGTGTACGGCGGCGCCCGACCACGTCAAGGCGGGCTTGCTCCCCGAGCTGCGTCTGGAGATCCGCAGCCTGCGGTGCGGGGAGAACTGCACCGACGAGCGGACGGCCGAATTCATGCGCACCGCCCCCCACCAAGCCGCCACCACCTGGACGGAGCGCAACGAACGGACGTACTACGCGACCGACTTCGTCGGCGACAGCCGCTACCGCATGGCCATGAAACGGTTCTGGGCCTGGCAGAACAAGAGCGAAGGCACCAAGCAAGCCTTCCTGCTGTGGGTGCGCATCGAGGTCCCCTCCGAGCACCGCGCCCTGGCCCAGAAGATCGTCAACGACATGTACGCGCAGACGGGTGCCGCCGAGACCATGCAATTCGACTGATCCTGTCCCGGCCGGCTCGCCTCCCGGATGACCTCTTCGCTGACGCGGGGCCGTAGGAGTCGGCTGTGTCGATGAACTGGCCGCCCAGTTCCATGACACGGCGTCCGGGGCGGATGCGCCGCTCGTTCCGGATCGGGGGATCAAGGTCCGGGGATCCTCGCGCGGAAACCGTGGTCACACCGCGGCAGGTAGATGAGTGGATCAGGCGCCGCGTGGAGGGGGCTCGCACACTGCGGTCCGTCGTGCGGACCAGCCACCCTTGCATGCTCTATGCCATAGACCATAAATTAGGTACCGCGGACATGCCAACAGCAGGCACCCCGCACATCTGCGCCACCGGAAAGAGGCCCACCCATGGCCCGATTGCTGGATCGCGACATGTGAACAGGAGGCAGCATCATGAGTCCCCGCAAGAGCGACACCCGCGAAAAGATGCTGCGCAGCACGGCCGCCCTGCTGCGCGAGTACGGGGCGAGCGCGACCAGCATCGACCGGGTGCTCGCCCACAGCGGCGCCCCACGCGGCTCCGTCTACCACCATTTCCCCGGAGGCCGAACCCAGCTGATCGAAGAGGCCGTCGCGCTGGCCGGCGACTTCATGGCCGGAGTGATCCACTCGGCGATGCAGGCCGACGACCCGGTCGAGGCCATCGACGCGTTCTTTGCTCCATGGCGCGACCGGCTGATCGAAAGCCGTTTCCGGGCCGGATGCCCGATCGTGGCGGTCGCCGTGGAGACCAACGACGACGCCCCGCACCTGGCCCGGAAGGCGGGCGCGGTCTTCGCCGACTGGCAGGACGCCTTCACCGCCATGCTCCGCCGCCATGGCCTGCCTGAGGAGCGCGCCCGCCGCCTGGCCGCCCTCGTCGTGGCCGCCGAGGAAGGCGCGATTGTCATGTGCCGGGCCCAGCGGAGCACCGGCCCTTTGGAAGCCGTCGCCGCAGAGATCCACGACCTGCTCTCCCACATCCTGACCACCCTGCCGCAGACCGAAGCGCCGAAGGCCACCGCCTCGGACTCCTGAACTCCGCACAGCAGCTGACCGGTTGTCCCCGTACTGCCCCAAGGAGCCGCCATGCCCACGCTCGACCGCCAGGACAACGTGTTCGTCCTCGACCTCGGCGACGGCGAGAACCGCTTCAACCCCGACTGGACAGCCGCGGTCGACGCGGCCCTGAACGAGGTGGAGAAAGCCGACGGGCCGCGCGCCCTCGTCACCGCGGCCGGCGGCAAGTTCTACTCCAACGGCCTGGACCTGGACTGGCTCTCCACCCACGCCGAGCAGTACCAGGGCTACATCGCCGCCGTCCAGCAGCTCTTCGCCCGGCTGCTGTCGCTGCCCATGATCACCGTGGCCGCGGTGCAGGGCCACGCCTTCGCCGCCGGAGCCATGTTCACCCTCGCCCACGACTTCCGGATCATGCGTGCCGACCGCGGCTTCTGGTGCCTGCCCGAAGTCGACATCAACGTCCCCTTCACCCCCGGCATGGCCGCCCTCATGCAGGCCCGTCTGCACCCGCAGACCGCCCACGAGGCCATGCTCACCGGCCGCCGCTACGGAGGCACCGACGCCGAGACCGCCCGCATCGTCGACCATGCCGTCACCGAGGACGCCGTCCGTACCACCGCTCTGGAGATCGCCCGAACCCATACGGCGAAGGCGGGCGACACCCTCGGCACGATCAAGGCCCGCATGTACGCCCCAGCCCTGACCGCCCTTCGGGACACCACCAACCCGCTGGGCTGACCTCCACCGCGCCCCCGTACCGCCTCATCAAGGAGAACGCATGACCACCACCGACCTCGCCGCCATGACCGGTCTGGAACTGCTGCGCTGGGTACAGAGCACGGACAGCGACGACGTTCCCTCCATACGCCGCCTGATCGGCATGCGCTTCGACGAGGTCGAGCACGGCCGCACCGTCATGTCCCTGAACACCCGCCCCGACTTCGCCAACCCCCTCGGCACCGTCCACGGCGGTATCGCCGCCACCCTCCTCGACTCCGTCATGGGCTGCGCCGTCCACACCACCCTGCCCGCCGGTGTCGGCTACACCACCCTCGAACTCAAGGTCAACTACATCCGCGCAGCCCGCACCGACGGCCAGACCCTCACCGCCACCGGCACCGTCATCCACGCCGGACGGACCACCGCCACCGCCGAAGGCAAGGTCCTCGACGAACGCGGCAAACTCATTGCCCACGCCACGACCACCTGCATCGTCCTGCCGCCGGCCGGCTGAGTCGCGCCGCCGGACGCCGCCAGGCAACAAGAGCGCAGACCGGGATGAAACAACGGGACGAAATGCCCTCTCAGCCCTCCGAGCCCGGCTTCCAGTCCTGGACGAGGAGTCCGAGCAACACGTCGTCCAGGAACTCGCCCATCACCCAGGCCGAGGAGCGCAGCACGCCCTCCAGCCCCAGCCCGATGTGCGCGGACCGGTTGTGGTTGTCGATGTCCCACAGCGTCGCGGTGCCGACCAGTGTGCCGCCGTCCAGCTCCACCACGGAGAACGGCACGTGCCGTTGCTCCGTGTCGTCCACCACGAACCGCGAGTCCTTCGAGCCGGGCGTGATCGGCCGCCACGGCCGGACTTCGGACCGGGAGTAGTTGGCCACGTCGTCGTAGAGCTCGGTCTGCAGGATCTGGATGTCGTCCTCGTGCCGGGCCCTGAGCCCGACCTTGCGGCCTCTTGGCATGCAGGATTCCTATCCGACCCGTCCGGCCGACGGCAAACCGATTGGCGGTGGGCGCAGTTGGCGAATCCTGCCCCCGGATCAGCCGACCAGGTCGGGCGCGCGCAGCATCTCGGGCGGGATGCCCCAGGCATCGACGAGGTCGACCGCGAGGGGCCGGACCTTGCGGCAGAGATCGTTCACCTCGCGGCTGATCGCCTTGGAACGCTGGACGGTCAGCCGTCCGTGCTCCATGAACCACGCCCGGTCCGCCTCGATCGTCGACAGGGCGAACAGGTCGCACAGCAAGCCCAGCGCGACCTTGTTGCCGCTCTCCGGCAGCGCACGCACCTTGTCGACGAACGCCTCCAGCACCAGCCGCTCGACGTGTGCGTGAGCGACCGCGATGACGTGGTCCTGCACCTGTGAGAAGACGACGCCGGGATTGCGCTTCTGGTCGATCCCGCGCTTGAGCCGACGGGCCACGCCGGCGAGCATGTGCTCCTCGCGGTAGCGGAGCATGGCCAGCTGGTATTCAGAGTCGAACAGGCCGGCTTCCTGGTCCCACTCGTCGCCGCCGGGCAGCAGGTCACGTACCCGTTCGAGCAACTTGTGGACCGAAGTCTTCTCTATGACCGTCTCGACGGCGAGGTTGGTGACGTAGCGGACCATGCCGAGCTGGTCCAGGTCCTCGAACTCGCTCGCGTAGTGGGTGAGCAGGCCCTTGGCCACGAGCTGCATCAGGACGTGGTTGTCGCCCTCGAAGGTGGTGAAGATGTCGCTGTCGGCCTTGAGGGCGGCGAACCGGTTGACGGCGAGATAGCCGGCGCCGCCGCACGCCTCGCGGCACTCCTGGACGACCCGGGTGGCGTGCCAGGTACCGAGCGCCTTGGTGCCGGCGGCCCGTGACTCCAGCTGGCGCCGCGCTTGCGCGTCGTCCTTGATGCCGGAGAAGACTTCGTGCAGTTGCGTGCGCACGACGTCCTGAGCGAAGTGCAACGCATACGTACGCGCGATGAGCGGCAGCAGACGACGCTGGTGCAGACCGTAGTCGAGGAGCAGTTGCTCCTCTGCGTCCGAGGCCGCCTCGAACTGCCGGCGCCGCACGGCGTACTTCGTGGCGATCACGAGGGCGACCTTGGCGGCATTGACCCCGGCGCCACCGACGCTGACCCGGCCCTGCACCAGCGTGCCGAGCATGGTGAAGAAGCGTCGGTCGGGGTTCTCGATCGAGCTCTCGTAGACGCCTTCGGTGGTGACATCGGCGAACCGGTTGAGCAGCGCCTCGCGCGGCACCCGCACGCCGTCGAACCAGATGCGGCCGTTGTCCACACCGTTGAGGCCCATCTTGCGGCCGTCGTCCTCGATCCGGACGCCCGGCGCCACCTCGCCGGCGACCCGGACCGGCACGACGAACGCGTGCACACCCTCGGACTTCCCGCCCACCTCGAGCTGGGCGAACACGACCGCCAGCTCGGCGTGGCGCGCCGCGTTGCCGATGTAGTCCTTGCGCGCCTGCTCGCCGTGTGTGGTGATGACGAATTCCTGGCGTGCGGGATCGTATTTCGCGCGGGTGCCGAGCGCCTGGACGTTGGAGCCGTGCCCGGTCTCGGTCATCGCGAAGCATCCCATCAACCGGCCGGTGATCAGGTCCGGCAGATGGGCGTCGTGGTGGCGTTCGGTGCCCAGATGCAGGATCGCGCCGCCGAAGAGTCCGAACTGCACGCCGACCTTCACCAGCACCGACAGGTCGCCGAAGGCAAGCGTCTCGAACGCGGCGATCGAGGCTCCGATGTCACCACCCCCGCCGTACTCGCTCGGGAAACCCATGCCGGTCTGGCCCGTCGCAGCCATCTCGACCACGAGCTCACGCACCCGTTCGCGAAACGCGTCGACACCGAGTTCGTCGGCCTCCTCGAGTACGGAGGCATACGTCACCAGGTTGGTTCGGACGAGGTCGCGGATCTCGGCGTACTCACCGTCGAGCACCTCGGTCAGTGCACGGACGTCGACCTCGGGCTGCACGTAACCGCTCGCAGCAGTGGATGTGTTGTCAGTGGCCATGCCAGTTCGCTACCCCGCCCAGGGGCGATCAAGCGGTCGACCGGGGCTATCGGGGCCATACGAGTGGAGGCGCGGCGAGGTCACCGAGCACGTGCATTCCACGCCACACCCGGCGGGTTCTCCGAAAGCCCACTCCACGTGCGAGGTCGGCGGCACGGGCAGTCACTCCCCTGGTCGGGCCGGATACGGCGTCGTCCCACGCGCTCTCACACTCACCCACAGCGCGGACACTCCAGGCCCGCCACCGGCGGACGGGCGCCCGAAAAAAACAGGCGGGTGCGTGTGTCACTCCGGATCGTTCCGGATGCCCTGTCCGACGCTCCCCCCACTACCTTGTCGACGGCGCCCGCAAGACCGACCCGTACGGAGCCCGGGGAGCAGCGATGCCGACGACCGTCACCACCTTCCGTCCTACCGCCACCGTGCTCAGACTTCAGGAGCGCCGGCTGCTCTCCGCGGTCGGCTGCGGCCTGCGGGACGACGAGATCGCCGCTGCCCTCGCCATCCCCGAGGACGCCGTGGCCGAGCACCTCGCGCGGATCCTGGTGAAGCTCGGCCTGCGCGACCGGGCCGCCGCCATCGTCCACGCCTTCGACTGCGGTCTGGTCGTCCCCGGACGTGGCCCCCGCACACGGTCGGTGGGACCGGTCCCACGGACCGGCGCCGTGCGAGCGGCGGGACCGAAGGTACGGATCTCCCTGCTCGGGCCGCTGCAGGCATGGCGGGACGGACGGCCCCTGAACCTGGGACATCTGCGCCAGCAAGCCGTCCTGGCGGCCCTGGCTCTGGGCGCGGGGCGGCCCCTCAGTCAGCAGGAACTCCTCGATGACGTATGGGGGACGGAGTCACCCGTCGCGAACGTGGTGCCGGTGTACATCTACCGGTTGCGCAAGGCTCTGCGCGCCGGAGGCGGTCCGGACCCGGTCATCGAGCGCGGACCCCGTGGATACCGGTTGGTCCCCGGTGCGGTCGATGTGGACGTGGCACGCCTGGAGGAACTGGCCACCGGCATCGGGAAGGCCGATCGGGCCGGCGAACCGTTCGAGACGGTCCGCCTCTGTTCCCGGGCCCTGGAGCTGTTCCGCGAGGAACCGCTGGCCGGTCTGCCGGGGCCGCTCGCCGAACTGGAGCGGCTGCGGCTCACCGAGCACAGGATCGCCATCGCACAGAAGAAGTTGACCTGGCAGCTGCGCCTCGGCCAGGACGCCGAGGCGATCGCCGAGCTGTTCGCCCTGTCGGCGGCGTACCCCCTCAACGAGCCGCTGGCCGTGATGCTGATGCGCGCGCTCTACCGGAACGGACGCCAGGCCGACGCACTGACCGTGTTCGAGCGCGCCCGCCGCCGTCTCGCCGATGACCTCGGGGTTTCTCCGAGCCGGATGCTGCGGCGGACGCGCCAGCTGATTCTGCGCGGTGACGAAGCCGGCCCCGGGATCCTCCCCTTGGCCGGGTCCGTCACCGGCGCCTGATCACCAGGAGGCGGGATACCAGGCGCCGTTGTACCACGTCTCGTTGGCGCCGTCGTTGTGGTGATCCATGTTGAAGTCGTTGGGGTAGTTGTTGACGTGGTTGGCCGGGTACGTCCAGATGCCGGCGGACTCGTCGCAGACGTAGTCCCAGTGGCAGATCGTCTTGACCGGCACGTTGCCGAAGAACGTGTCGGCTCCGGCGAGCGGAGCGCCGATGATCCCGCCGAACGGCACCGATCCCCCGCTGGCGCCCGGGCCGCCCTGTCGCTTGGGATCCGCGATCAGAACGGCGTTGACGTTGCCGAAGGTCTGCCAGTTCTCGGTGACCCAGGTATGCACCACCGCGGCGCCCAAGGAGTACCCGCCCATCTTGACGTGCTGGCCCGGGCACACGGCACGTTGGTCGCGGACCAGCCTGTTCAGCTCATTGACGCCTGCCCGGGCGCTCGCGCCGTTGGGAATCTGGGTGGGGTACCCGACGTGCTGCTGGATGTTGCCGGTGAAGCCGTCGTTGTTCCAGGAGCTTCCCGTGCCGCCGACGACGATCGTGTAAGTGCCCTCGCACGGAGCCGCTGCCGCTTCCGCCGTGGACGCCTGCGCCGTGGACGCCTG
The DNA here is from genome assembly GCF_042728155.1 of Streptomyces sp. NPDC060209. NCBI lineage: Bacteria > Bacillati > Actinomycetota > Actinomycetes > Kitasatosporales > Streptomycetaceae > Streptomyces > Streptomyces sp. NPDC060209. The sequence continues at coordinate 27,997 of NZ_JBHWZS010000017.1, read as the reverse complement.
CATCACCGAAAGCCCTGCCGTCAGCAGAAGTCCGGCCGACGCGGCCGTCATCCTCTTCGCTCGCATTCGATCCTCCGCATGTGGTCTGCCTACGTCCCACGAGATTGGCAGCGGCCGATGACATCCCGATGAAACGCGCGGCCGGGCCGATTCCATCGGCATTTCATCAAGGCTTTCTACTGTCGGGCCGCTAGCGACCTGAGTTCACGACGGAAAGGCACACCATGGCAAGAAGCGGCTTACACCGCGCATTCACGAGACTGGCCCTGGTGGCCGGCCTCTGGGCGTTGGTCATCGGAATGACCGCCTCGGTCGCCGTCGCCCGGCCCGAACCTGTTCCCGGGCCGGGGCCGGGGCCGGGCGACGACCGGTCCGGTGTCTCCCGGTACTTCAGCGGCCCGGAAGGCCTGGCCATTCCGACCGCGCCATGTGATCCGGCCGGTCCGTCGGCGACCGACGGCGTCATGGCCGACCAGCTCAACCCGCAGCTCAACGCGAAGATGGCCGGCTACCTGAACGCGTACAAGGTGTCCTGCGCACGGATGGTCACGCAGGCGGTGAAGGACCGGGGGCTCAACCCGAGAGCCGCGGCGATCGCCATCGCGACGATCATCGTGGAAACCAGCATGAACAACTACTCCGAGGCCGTCGACCACACCAGCATCGGGCTGTTCCAGCAGCAGGACTGGTGGGGCACCCGGGAGCAGCGCCTGAACCCGGCCTACGCCACCAACGCCTTCCTCGACGCGATGGAACAGCTGTATCCGGGCGGCTCGTGGAACGACGCGCCGATCGGCGACGTGTGCTGGCGTGTGCAGCAGCCGAGAGAGGACCTGCGGTACCTGTACGGAATCGAGGCGGGTGACGCCACACTGATCGCCAACGCGTTGTGGTCCGGTACGAGCGTCGGCCCCAAGCACCCCTACGCCTCCGGCAGAGTCGTGTCCGGGCGCTCCGCGGACGGACGCCTCGAGGCCTTCGCCGCCGGTGCCGACGGGGTGTATCACGCCTGGCAGACCGCGGTGAACGGCGACTGGTCGCCATGGCGGTTCGCGGGCGGTCCCCGCAATGCCCAGCTGGCGGTGGCGTCCAACGCGGACGGACGGATGGAGCTGTTCGCGCTGTCGGACAGCACGCTCGATCACATGTGGCAGACCGGGCCCAGTGCGGGGTGGTCCGCCTGGGAGAACTTCGGCACCGGAGGGTACCGGCTGGCGGCGGGCAACAACGCCGACGGCCGGATCGAGGTGTTCGCCTCCAACTCCGACGGAGTGTTCCACCGCTGGCAGACCGCGCCCAGCGGCGGTTGGGCCGGCTGGGAAGGCACCCACGGAGGCCCGGCCAACGCGCGACTCGCCATGGAGAACGCGCCTGACGGGCGACTCGAGGTCTTCGCACTGTCCGACTCGACATTCGAGCACCTGTACCAGAACGGCGTCAACGGCGGGTGGTCCACCTGGGAGAACTTCGGCACCGGAGGACGCGCCGTCACCGCCAGCCACAACCAGGACGGCAGGCTCGAGGTGTTCGCCTCCAACGCCGACGGGGTGTTCCACCGCTGGCAGACCAGCCCGACCTCGTGGTCGGCGTGGACCGGCACCGGCGGGATCCCCGACGCTGAGCTGGCCACGTCCCGGTCGATCGACGGACGGGTCGAGGTGTTCGCGATCAACGCCACCACCGCGAGCCATGCCTGGCAGGCGGCCCCGAACGCGGCGTTCTCGGAGTGGGAGAACTTCGGTGGCGGCGGTACGTCAATCGGAGCGAGCAACAACGCCGACGGTCGCATCGAGGTGTTCGGCACCAGCCACGCCGGCGTCTATCACCGGTGGCAGACCGGCTTCGCCACCTGGTCGGAATGGGCCTGGCTGAACGATTCCGGCCCCGCGATCACCTAGGGCCTTTCGTTCGGACCAGGCTGGATCAGGGAGCGGGGTCCGGTGCCGTGCGTCGCAAGGCGGAGGAGGGAGTCATGGCGGAGCCATGCCGACCGACAACAACGCGGCGAGGCGCGGCACCAGGGCACACGAGCCCAGCATGATCCGAACGAGAGACCCCAGGGCCTCTCGTCCGGGGACCATGAGGACGCCCCTCCGCCTTGCGATGCACCGCATCCGACGCCGCGCTGATCCACCGGGCATTGCGGGACAGCCCTTAGCCGACGTGCGCCCACCTGTCAGTCCGTAACCTTCCGGGGTCTCCCGGGCCCGCACTGTTGCTAGCTTCCGTACCGCCCGTCCGCACGGCCCCGACCGTCCATCCCACTCACCCCGAGACTGCCAAGGGGAGGAGGACTCGTGCTTCCTGGGCTTTTCCGACTGCTTCCAGGGCTTTCCCGACGCGCAATGACCTTCGTTCTCGCGTCGACAGCCGCACTGCTACTGCCCACGCTGCTACCCGCGACTCCGGCCGCAGCCGCCCGGACCGCCGCTGCCGCCGCCGCGGCCTGCCCGGCCGCCGGCTTCGTGTCCCAGCACTTCCACAGCGGCCACAACGGCGTCGACATCGCCAACGCCGTCGGCACGCCGATCCACGCCGTGGGCGATGGCGAGGTGACCATCTCCGGGTACGACAGCGGCTACGGCCAGTGGATCCGGGTCCTGCATCCCGACGGGAGGATCTCCGAGTACGGGCACATGATCCGGCGGGACGTCGCCGTCGGCGACCGCGTCGTGGCCGGCCAGCAGATCGCCCTGATGGGCTCCGAGGGGCAGTCCACCGGCCCCCATCTCCATCTGCGGATCTGGGGAGACCGGTCCACCTCCTACGGTGTCGACCCCGAGGTCCACCTCGCGGAGCGCGGCGTGGTGCTGCCCTGCACCCCGGGCAGCGGCCCGCGGCCCCAACCGCTGGTGTATCCGGCGGAGTCGGGCCGGGTCGTGTCGGCACGGTCGGCGGACGGGCGGCTGGAGCTGTTCGCCGCCGGAGCCGATGGCATCCACCACGCCTGGCAGCAGAATGCCAACGGCGACTGGTCGGAGTGGGAATCGCTAGGCGGGCCCGGCAACGCCGAACTCGCCATCGCGCCGAACGCCGACGGCCGCCTGGAACTGCTCGCCATCAACGGGAACACGTTCGAGCACCGCTGGCAGCTGAGCCCGTCCGGCGACTGGTCGGGATGGGAGACCTTCGGCGGTGGCGGCCGGGACACCGCGGCCGGTGTCAACGCCGACGGCCGCATCGAGGTGTACGCGTCAGGTCCGGCCGGGCTCTTCCACCGGTATCAAGTCGACCCGAACGGCGGCTGGTCAGGATGGGAGTCCACGGACGGCGGCCCCGCTGACAGCCGGGTGGAGATGGAGAAGGCACCCGACGGACGCCTGGAGGTCTTCGCTCTCAACGGCACCACCTTCCAGCACCGGTACCAGACCGCCCCCAACGGCGGCTGGTCCTCGTGGGCCGGATTCGGCGAAGGCGGCCACGACCTGACGGTCGACCACAACGCCGACGGCCGTCTGGAGGTCTTCGCCTCCGGCCCGGTCGGCGTCTTCCACAAGTACCAAACAGGTGCCACGAGTTGGTCCGAATGGGAACCCAAGGGCGGCCCCGCCGGCTCACAGCTCACCAGCGAGCGCACCCCCGACGGCCGCGTAGAGGTCTTCGCCATGAACGGCACCACCGCCATGCACATCTGGCAGACGGCCGTGAACGCCCCCTACGGCGACTGGGCGCCCTTCGGTACCGGCGGCACCGAGGTCGTCGCAGCCACCAACGCCGACGGCCGCATCGAGGTCTTCGGCACCAGCCACGCCGGTACCTTCCACAAATGGCAGACCGGCTTCGCCACCTGGTCCGACTGGATCTGGCTCAACAACTCCGCCGGCCCCGCAGTCGACTGACCCCCTGAAGGAAATCATGCTTCCGATCAGCAGACGGAGCCTGCTGCGCGGTGCGGCCGGCGCCGGCGCCCTCCCGTTCCTGGGCGCCGGCCCGGCCGTCGCCGCCGCGCCCTCCGAGGACGCCCCGCCCCCTCACCAGGTCGGCGCGGGACCCTTCTCGTACGTCTACGACCCGTCCACCTCCGCGGGCCCGCGCTATCTCAACGACCACACACTGATCGAGGCCCAGGGCCGCTGGCACCTGTTCGGCATCGTCGGGAACAGTGCTCCGCGCGGCGAGTCTCCGGACAGTGCGGCAGAGATCTCGTTCGCCCACGCCTCCGCGCCGAGCCCGCACGGGCCGTGGGCCGGCCATCCCGACGCGCTCACCGTCGACCCGTCCTATTTCGGTGAGGAACACCTGTGGGCGCCGCATGTCATCGAGGCCGGCGGCAGGTTCTGGATGTTCTACGCCGCGGGCGGTGCGAATGGCGCGGCGATCAACCTCGCCACGTCGACCGACCTGTTCACCTGGACCCGCGAGCCGTCCGGCCCGCTGTTCCGAGGACTCGCGGCGCGCGACCCGATGGTGCTGCGGGTCAGCGGCGAGTGGGTCATGTACTACACCGAACTCTCCGGTCCGGGCGGCCACCATGTCGTCAACTACCGGCGTTCCGCCGATCTGCGCCACTGGGGCGAGCCGGGCGTGGCGTTCACCGACGCGAGCACGGATGCGACCGTCTCGGTCACCGAGTCTCCGTGCGTCGTCGAACGGGACGGCTGGTACTACCTGTTCATCGGTCCGCGCAACGGCTACGAGGGCACCGACGTCCTCGCGTCGCGGGACCCGTTCCGCTTCGAGCTCGCCGGATACGCGGGGCACGTGCCCGGTCACGCCGTGGAGGTGTTCCGCGACGGGGAGAACTGGTACGCCTGCGCCGCGGGCTGGTTCCGGAACGGGCTGTACGTGGCGCCCCTTTCATGGCGGGACACGCCACCGCCGTGGCAGAGTCCCGACAACCCGGTGGCGGGCCTCGACGTGGACGGCCGCCTGACGGTGTTCGCGCTCGACTCCACCGACCGCGCGATGCTGCGGCGCGTACAGATCGACCCGCACACGGACAGCTGGTCGGAGTGGGAGCCCTTCGGAGGGCCGGCCGGCGCGGTTCCCACGCTCGGACGCACCACCGACGGCAGGCTCGAGGTGTTCTCGCTCGCCCCGGACGGTGCCAACCTGCACCACCGGGTACAGCGGCCGGACGGCGGCTGGCACGACTGGGAGGAGTTCGGCGGCCCGGCCGGTTCCGCCCCCGCCGTCGCCCGCGACGCCCACGGCCGGCTGGAGGTCTTCGCCCTGAGCCCCGGCGGCGCCTCCATCGCGCGGCGAAGGCAGAAGTCGGCCGGGTCCCTGGTCTGGGACCCGTGGGAACCCGGATTCGGCGGGGCTGCGGGCGCGCCACCGGTTGTCGCGGCGAACGCCGACGGCCGGTTGGAGATGTTCGTCCTTGCCCCCGGTGGCTCGGGCATCGACCACCGTTGGCAGGAAGCCCCCGGCGGCCCATGGACCGCGTCATGGCACCCGTTCGGCACCGCGGCCGGCGCCGCGCCCCGGGTGGCCAGGGACGGCAGCGGCCGGCTCACCGTCGCCGCGATCGGACCGTCGGGCGTGGGAACCTTCGTCCGGCGGCAGGCCGTGCCGAGTGGCGGTTGGGACGACTGGCTGCCGCTGTTCGGCTGGAGCGCCGCCGCCCCGGCGTTCGCCGTGAACGCAGACGGCCGACTGGAGGCGTTCTCCCTGACGCCCGGCGGAGCCCGGCTCGGCCACCGCTGGCAGGTCGCGCCCGGCGGGGACACGCATCCCGGTGCGGAGTTCGGCGAGCCCGGCATCCGGCTCGTCGCCACGCCCACGACGGCGCTCGACGCGGCCGGGCGGCTGCACGTCTTCGCCGTCACCACCGCGTGCCGGGTACGGACCCGCGTCCAGGCCCGGCCGAGCGGCGGGTGGCAGCCGTGGACGGCCTTCGGCGATCGCACGGTCGCACCCCTCGTGTCGGGCAGCCCCGCTCTTTGAGCGGAGCGTGCGGATCCCGCCATGTGAACGGCCTCGGTGCTTCGTCCGCGCCGCCCCTCCCGACGCCGGCTCCTGCCCTCCCCACACGGTGACTTTCCCCACTGTGCGCGGTCCGGAACAGGTCATCCACGGCCCCGGTCGACCGGTTCCGGCGATGTGGCCGAAGTACGCCGGTGAACTCCCCTGAGAGATGAGTATCGTTCCGCTGGTCCGACAAGCGACGCGTGGATCGGGGGGAGCGGTGAGCGGCGTGATCGTCCATCTGCCGCAGGGAAGCGGTGGCGCCGACGGCGCCGAACCGCACGGTGACGCGGTGACGTTACGTCTGGGTCCCGGCGAGGTCGCCCGCTTCGGACGGGGCTCCACGCGGATCCCCGTAGAGATGCGCCTCGACGACCCGGCGATCTCCCGGCTCGCCGGGGAGATCCGTGTGACCGACGACCACTGGCAGTTGACGAACCACAGCACCACCCACAGCTATCTCGTGGAGAACCCGGAGGGAGCTGGGGAATACCTGAGGGTTCCGCCGCGACGCGTCGGGGCGCCGATCCCGTTCGAGTTCGCTCGCGTCGTGCTGCCCACGCGCGGTGACGTCACGATCTCCTTCCAGGTGTTCGCTCCCGACCACATCTATCTGGACCCGGAGGCCATGGGCGTCCCTTGGGGGAACAGCACGGTCACCGCGTACTCCCTGAACGAGACCGCCACGTACTTCCTCGTCCTGGTCGCGCTCTGCGAACCGCGCCTGCGCGACCAGTCGCGTGTGGCGGTCCCCACCACTCCCAAGATCGTCGAACGGCTCAGGGGGCACCTCACCTGTGGCGCGCTGACCGCGCGGGCGGTCAGTTCGCACATCGACTACCTCGCCGAGGAGAAGCTGCGCATCGGCGTCCCGGACGCCCACGGGCCCGGCAAGGGTGACCGCCGCAACGGCAAGCGGGAGGAGATCGTCGGGCTGGCGCTGCGGTTCGGGCTCGTACGGGAGGAACACCTCGCGCTGTTGCCGCCCCTGGCGGGGGTCGGCGGGCGGGAGCGGCAGGCCGCACGATGAGACCGCCGCTCGGCCTGGAGGACACCACGGGATGCGACCGGACGGACCTCCTCCCACCCGGCTATCAGGTCGGAAACTGGGTGGTCACCCAACTGATCGGTTCCGGGGGCTGGTCCACGGTGTACGCGGCGCGACCGGCCGATGGGCACCCGGGCCGAACCGGCGGGACCGCCACGCCTCCGGGCCCCACCGACGTCGCGCTCAAGATCATGCCGACCGCCCGGCTCGCGCCACGCCAGGCACGCCGGATCGTGGAATCCGCGCGCCGCGAGGTCGAACTCGGGCGCAGGGCCGGGCATCCCCGGCTGATCGGCCTCCTGGGGTCGTTCGTTCTCGCCGCACCCGACCGCCCCTCCCTGGAGGGCGCGATCGTGCTGGTCATGGAACGGGCCTCCGGCAGTCTGCGGGAACAGGTCGACGCGGGGGTGCCCGAGGCCGATCGCGGCCGGCTGATCGCGGGCATCTGCGAGGGACTGGCCCATCTGCACCGGTCGGGCTGGGTCCACGCCGATCTCAAGCCGGAGAACGTCCTGTTGGGCAGGGACCGCTCCGTGAAGCTCTCCGACTTCGGTCTCGCCACCGAGCTGACGGGGACACATGGATACGCGCCTCCAATGGGCACCCTGGACTACTTCCCGCCCGAGCGCTGGAGGGCGCCCCTCGGCGAACTCGGCGTGCGGGTCCGGCCGACCGCGGACATCTGGGCGCTGGGCATCGTCATCCACGAGGTGTTCGCGTCGGGCGGTTCACCGTTCGCCGGGGCCACGCCCGTGGCGCGGGGCGCCGCGGTCCAGGAGTACGGCGAGGGGCGTGCGCCACTGCGCATGGACCACGCGGTGCCGCCGTTCTGGCGCGCGCTGGCCGCCGACTGCCTCGCCCCTACCCACGAGGCCCGCGCCCTCCACACCGCCGAGAGCCTGCTCGCCCGCATCGCCGCCCACCAGGAGACGCCCAGGGCGGGGGCGGGACGGCTGCGCGGCCGGGCCCGCGCCGCCGTCCTGGTCACGGCGCTGTGCGGGATGGCCGGCGCGACCCTGTGCTCGGACGCGGTACGGGCGACCTCGGCAGCACCGCCCGGCCGTGCGGGCGCCACGACGCCCGGCACGATCCGCGTGTACAACGCGGAGCGGGGCTGCCGGGAGCGGCTCGACCGGAACCCGCGATGCAGCTTGGGTCTGGCGATCGATCCCCTGCAGCCCTACACCGCGGAGAACGTCGTACCGACCAGGGTGTGGCACGGCGACGTTCTCACCGCCGACTGCCAGGTGCCCGACGGGGAGCCCATCATCGACGAGGAGGACCGTCGGTCCACCCGCTGGTTCCGCGTCCGGCTCCCGGCCGGCTCCGAGCCCGCCACGGGTTGGCTCCCCGCCGTACGCACCGAGGAACGCCCGGCGCTGCCGGAGTGCCTCTAGTGTTCTGATGTGGGCAGGAGGCGGGCGCCCGTCGGTTTCCTTGGACTCGACGCGTGTCCGGAGAGGCGTCAGACGGCTGGCGCGGCCATCCGGTGCAGGAGACCCGCCACGAGCGCGACCCGGTCGGGGATGTCGTCGACAATCACGTGCTCGTGGCGCGCGTGGGGGCCCGCGCCGCTGCAGCCGAGCCCGTCGAGGACCGGCACGCCCAGCGCGGCGATGAAGTTCGCGTCGCTGCCACCGCCGACGCTGATCGGCTCGAGGGGCCCGCGCAGTTCGGTGGCGACCTCGTCGGCCAGGCCGAACAGCGCCTCGCTCGCCGGGGTCAGGCGCATCGCCGGGCGGTTCCACTCCCCGCCGACCTGCACCTCGACGCGCGGATCGCTGGGCCGGAGCGCGGCCAGGACCTCGTCGACGCGGTCGGCTTCGTCCTGCCTGCTGATGCGGACGTCGACAAGGCAGTGCGCTCGGCCCGCGACGACGTTACGGGCGGTGCCGCCGTCGAAGGTGCCGATGTTGATCGTGGTCCCGGCATCGGGGTCCGCCGCCGCGACGAGCCGGGTGACCAGCTCGGCGAGCGCGTGGACCGCGCTGGCGCCGGCCGCGGGGTCGTTGCCCGCGTGGGACTCGATGCCGGTGGTGGTGATGTTGAAGGTGCCTACGCCCTTGCGCTCGGTCTTGGCGTCCCAGCCGATTCCCGGTTCGAGTACCAGCGCCGCCGCACAGTCGCGAGCCGCGTCTTCGATGAGGGATCGCGACTTCGGGCTGCCGAGCTCCTCGTCACCGGTGAACACGAACGTGACAGTCGGATGCGGCAGCCCAAGGGCGCGCAGGGCCCGCAGTGCCCAGACTCCCGTGACGAGCCCGGCCTTCATGTCGTAGACACCCGGCCCCCTGGCCGTCCCGCTCTCCACGGTGAAGGGCCACTCGGCCAGCGTGCCCGCCGGCCACACCGTGTCGTAGTGGCAGATCAGGAGCACCGGCTTCCCCGGGGTGCCGGGATAGGTCGCCGTCAGCACATCACCGTGCTCCGCCTGCTCGTGGCGGATCCATTCGGCCGGCGGGCCGAGCCGGTCCTCGACCCAGGACCTGATCGAGGCGGCGGCGGTGTCCAGCAACGCCTTGTCGGTGCTGGGTGACTCGAGGCCGACGAGCGCCGACAGATCGGCGAGAAGGTCGTCGAGGTGGGTTCGGGTCCAGGCGGACAACGGCTTCGCGGGCATCGGGTGCGCCAATCTGTGTGTGGGTGAGGGATCTATCGGACGGGGACGCCGGGGCCGAGCGGTATGCCCAGGGCGTACCAGGCGAGGAACATCGCCAGCCATACGACGAGGTTGACCGCGGCCAGCGGCAGGACCAGGGACATCAACGTGCCGATCCCCGCGGACGGCCGGTAGCGGCGGATGAACCCCAGCGCGATGACGAAGTACGGGCTCATCGGGCTGAGACTGTTGGTGGGCGCGTCTGCGATACGGAACAGCGCCTGGGTGGTCTCCGGCCGGATGCTCAGCAGCATCAGCATCGGCACCAGGACCGGTGCGACCAGGGACCACATCGCCGAGCCGCTGGTGAGGAACAGGTTGAGCAGACTGATCAGCAGCACCGCGCCGACGAAGATCACGACAGGTTGCGCGCCGAGCGAGTCGAGCACCCGGGCGCCGGTGATCGCGATGACCTGTCCGAGGTTGGTCCACTTGAAGTAGCCGAGGAACTGCGAGACCGCGAAGAACAGCACGAGGACCGGGACCAGTTCGCGCAGCCCTCGTCCCATCAGGTCCGGGATGTCCTGCGCGGCGGTGATGGTGCGCACGGTCAGCCCGTACACGATGCCGATGACCATGAAGAACACCATGAGCACCACGGCGACGTTGTCGAGGAGCGGCGATTCCACGATGGAGCCGCCGTCGCCGCGCAGGGGCGAGCCGGCGGGCAGCATCGCGAGGGCCACTGCGGCCACGTACAGCGCTCCGGCGGCGATTGCCCGGCGTACACCCTTGCGCTCGTCGGCGGACAGGGTCATGTCGGGCAGCTCGTCGACGTCGGTCAGCTCCGGCTCGGTGGCGTTCATCGCGGCGACCCGGCGCGCGACGACGGCTTCGGTGACGAACGTGATCACGACCGCGAGCAACAGGCAGGACGCTGCGGAGAAGTACCAGTTCGACACCGGGGTGACCGAGTAGGACGGGTCGATGGTGTGCGCCGCCGAGGTGGTCAGGCCGGCGAAGATCGCGTCGGATCCTTCGATCACCGGGCTGACGCTGCTCGCGCCGCCCACGGCCACGTACGACACGACGGCGCCGATGACCGGGCTGCGGCCCACCGCGCGGAACGCGATCATGCCGAGCGGGATCATCACCACGAACGCGGCATCTCCGGCCACGTGGGAGAACATGCTGGTCAGTGCCACGGCGAAGGTCACCATTTTCGCCGGGACCCGGGCGAGCGCGGCGCGCATCAGCGCGGGGAGCAGACCCGTGCCGTCCGCGATCGCGACGCCGAGCATGACCACGACGATCAGCCCCAGCGGCGGGAAGTTCACGAAGTTCGTGATCAGGTCGCCGAGGACCATCTTCACGCCGGCGTCGGACACGATGCTCTTGACCCCGATGACCTTGCCGTCGGCAGGTGAGACCACCGAGACATCGAGCGTGGCGAGCAGCCAGCTCGCCGCCACTATCAGCCCGCTCAGGATCACGAACAGCCAGAACGGGTGCGGAAGTTTGTTCCCCGCCCGGTCCACGAAGTCCAGCACACGCAGGATCACCGTCGTCGGCGAGCGCCGTCGTTTCGTCGTCACCTCGGTCATGAGAGCCTCCCGCTGCTGATCAGTGGCGATATGGCTCGCCATCAGACAGCGTGATGATTCTTTGTGTCAAGCATTAAATGCCAAACGACAGAATCGTTCTGTGTAGGCTATGTGCATGCAAGAGATGGAGCACGGGCTCGACGACGCGGACCTCGACCTGGTGGCTGCGCTGCAGATCGCGCCCCGAACGCCGCTGAATACGGTCGCCGACATCCTGGGCACCTCGGCCAGCACGGCGGGGCGGCGCATCCAGCGGCTGCAGCAGCTCGGGCTCCTGCGCTTCATCGGCACCGTGCACTGGTCGATCCTCACCACCGGCAATCCCTACGTGGTGTGGATCAAGTGCCGGCCGGGCGCCACGGCCGACGTCGCGGCGGCCATTCAGAAGGTGCCGCAGGCCCAGTCGCTCATCACCACCACCGGCGACTCGGACATCTACTGCACTCTCTATCCCCTGCCCGGCACGGACACGCGCCGCCTGCTGACCCGGACGCTGCCCGAGATCCCCGGCATCGCGTCCATCCAGTCGCACCTGGTACTGCGCTCCGCCCGCGAAGCGTTCACCTGGCGACTCGACCGGCTCACCGCCCGGCAGACGGAGGAGCTGCGTCGGCATGCCGACGCCCTCCCCGATGCGGCCGCCAGCACCGTCGGGCCCCTCAACGAGATCGAGTTCCGGACGCTCCAGCTGCTGGTCGAGGACAGCCGGATCTCCGCGGCACAGGTCGCCCGCGAACTCGACGTCAGCCGGTCCACCGCCTACCGGACGATCCAGTCGCTCCTGGAATCAGGTGCTGTCCACCCTCGGGTGGAGATCGAACCGGCCGTCCTCGGGTTCCCGATCACCGCGCTGTTCACCCTCGACGTCCAGCCGCGGCATATCCCCGCCGTGCTGACCTCACTCGGTGAGCACTCCTGCGCTCGGTTCACCGTCATGACCGCCGGTCCGGCCTCGATCCTCCACCACGGCGTGTTCACCGACGAGGACCACCTGTCCAGATTCGTCACCGACGACCTCGGCGCACTCCCCGGTCTCAACGGCCTCAACACCTTGATCGCCCTGTCCGTCCTGCGTCGCCAATGGATCGACCGCGACGACGACTTCGTACTGGGACACCGGGCCCACGACATCCTGTCGCCGAACCACCACACCCGATAGCGAGGCCGATTCCCGCCTCCTCTCCATCGACGTAGGCGAGTTCGGGAACGCCGGACGACTGATCGGTCCGAGGCCGCCTCATGTGGAGCGGCGCACCCGTGGCACCAAGTCCATGGGCCGCAATCACCAGGGGCCCTCTACTCAGCGGCATGAAGTACGGCGATCCGGCGCGGTGCGGCCGGCCGTGGACCGTCGCGCGGACTTCCGCTCACCAGGACGCCGCCAGTCGCGGCTGAATCACGTCGGTACCCGGACAAACATCCTGCGGACGCGATCATCGTATCGAGTTAATGTCAGCGACTTCCCTTGGTCCAGGGGGCGAAGAGGCCACTAGTGTTCCTCTACATCTGGACGGGTTCCCGTTCACATACCCCCTTTCGCTCCTTCTGCCCGATGGCGTCCATATACGCGCGTCACCGCCCTGACCAAGGAGAGCTCGCCCGATGACTGTTGACTCGAGCCCGGAAGCACAGCTGGAGCTGCCCCGGCAGTCCAGCCTGGGCACGGCGGCTGCCCGCAACCTCGCCACCACGACCAAGTCCGCACCGCAGATGCAGGAGATCACCTCCCGCTGGCTGCTGCGCATGCTCCCCTGGGTGGAGACCCAGGGCGGGGCCTACCGGGTGAACCGTCGCCTGAGCTATACCGTCGGCGACGGGAGTGTGGAGTTCGTCCAGGACGGCGCGAACGTGCGGGTGATTCCCCGCGAACTAGGTGAACTGGCCCTGCTGCGCGGCTTCGACGACGTGGAGGTGCTGACTGCCATCGCCGACCGGTGCGTACAACACGACTTCCGCATCGGCGAGACGCTGGTGGAGCGCGGGACGCCCGCGGACAAGCTCTACCTGATCGCCCACGGTCGCATCGGCCAGACCTCCGTCGGCAGTTACGGCGACGAGGTCGTCCTGGACGTACTCGCCGATGGCGACCGGTTCGGAGAGAACGTTCTGCTGGACGAGGACGCCCGGTGGGAGCACACCGCCACCGCCGAGACCTCGGGCACGCTGCTCACCCTGTCGCGCTCCGACTTCGCGGCCGTGCTGTCCGCGGCTCCGGGCCTCCGGGGCCACCTCGAAGAGTTCTCCTCGCTCTCCCGCCGGCGTCAGAACCATCGCGGTGAGGCGGAGATCGCGATGTCGGCCGGCCACATCGGCGAGCACGAACTGCCCGGCGCCTTCGTCGACTACGAGCTGAAACCCCGCGAGTACGAACTCTCGGTCGCCCAGACCATTCTGCGGATCCACACGAGGGTCGCCGACCTCTACAACGGGCCCATGGACCAGACCAAGGAGCAGCTCAGGCTCACCATCGAGGCGCTGCGCGAGCGCCAGGAGCACGAGCTGATCAACAACAGGGAGTTCGGCCTGCTCCACAACGCCGACTTCAAGCAGCGCATCCAGACTCATTCCGGACCGCCGACCCCGGACGACATGGACGAGCTGCTCTGTCGACGCCGCGGCACCAAGTTCTTCCTCGCGAACCCGCGGACCATCGCGGCCATCGGACGTGAGTTCAACTCGCGTGGGATCTGTCCGGACCACGTCGACCTCGGCGGTCAGCAGGTCCCGGCCTGGCGCGGGGTCCCCATCCTCCCCTGCAACAAGATCCCCGTGACGAAGGAGAAGACCAGCTCGATCCTTGCCATGCGTACCGGCGAAGAGAACCAGGGCGTCATCGGTCTGCACCAGACCGGACTGCCGGACGAGTACGAACCCGGCCTGTCGGTCCGCTTCATGGGCCTCGACGAGAAGGCGATCACGTCCTACCTCGTCAGTACCTACTACTCCGCCGCCATCCTCGTGCCGGACGCGGTCGGCGTGATGGAGAACGTTCAGATCGCCCGCTGGCCCAGGTAGCGGGCCCAGCCCGCAAGGCACGGTGCGACACCCCGGGAGCCTTCCGGGCGGACGCGCGTGCCCGGAGGGCTTCGGGACAGCGACCCACCCCACCAAGGAGCCATGGATGCCCGCGCCTGAGCTGCCACCGCCACAGTCGAGCCTGCCGGAGGCCGTATCCCACTTCGGGGCGCACGTACTCGCCTCCGCCCCTGACCGCGCCTGCGATATCAAGGCCGTAACCGGCGGCCCGGCCTACGCGCCCTCCCTGCCCGCCCCGCCCACGATCTCCGTATCCGCCCCGCCTGCCCTCGGTATCCCGGCCGCCGAGGTGCCGGCGCCGGCCCCCCACCTGGATCGGATCCTGCGCGGCCCCAGCGGCCTGGGCACGGCGGGCCTGCGCCTGATCCTGCGGGAGGAGCCGCCGCAGCCCTCGCACCCGCCGGCGGGTGCGGAGGAAGGCAGGCCCGTCCCGGGCCTCTACCACCACCCGGTGCCCGAGCCCGACCCGGCGCGGGTCGAGGAGGTCAGCAGGAGGATCAAGTCCTGGGCGTTGGACGAGGTCACCCTGTATCCGGAGGACTGGGAGGAGCAGTTCGACGGCTTCTCCGTGGGCCGCTACATGGTCGGCTGCCATCCGGACGCGCCCACCGTCGACCACCTGATGCTCGCCACCCGCTTGATGGTGGCCGAGAACGCGGTGGACGACTGCTACTGCGAGGACCACGGAGGCTCGCCCGTCGGCCTCGGCGAACGTCTTCTGCTGGCGCACACAGCCCTCGACCCCCTGTACACGACGGAGGAGTACCAGCCGCAGTGGGCGAAGTCGCTCCATGCGGACGCGCCTCGGCGTGCCTACCGCTCCGCCATGGAGTACTTCGTCGAGGCGGCCAGCCCTTCGCAGGCGGACCGGTTGCGGCACGACATGGCGCGGCTCCACATGGGGTACCTCGCCGAGGCGGCCTGGGCCCAGCTGGATCACGTCCCGGAGGTGTGGGAGTACCTGGCGATGCGCCAGTTCAACAACTTCCGCCCCTGCCCGACCATCACCGACACCGTCGGCGGCTACGAACTGCCGGCGGACCTGCACGCCCAGGCCGCCATGCAGAAGGTCATCGCTCTCGCGGGGAACGCGACGACCATCGTGAACGACCTGTACTCGTACACCAAGGAACTCGACTCTCCCGGCCAGCACCTGAACCTGCCCGTGGTGATCGCCGAACGTGAGGGCCTCTCCGACCGGGACGCCTATCTGAAGTCGGTCGAGGTCCACAACGACCTCATGCACGACTTCGAGACCGAAGCCTCGGCCCTGGCCGCCGCCTGTCCCGCCCCGAACGTGAGCCGCTTCCTGCGAGGAGTGGCCGCTTGGGTCGACGGCAACCACCACTGGCACCAGTCCAACACCTATCGCTACAGCCTGCCCGATTTCTGGTAAGAGAATGGAATCATCCGTGACCAACACCGAGCTCACCGCCACCTCCACGCCCCTGCGCATCCCCCGCCCGGCATCGCCCTACCAGGGGGATATCGCCCGCTACTGGGATGGAGAGGCCAGGCCCGTGAACCTGCGTCTCGGCGATGTCGACGGTCTCTACCACCACCACTACGGCATCGGTGAAGTCGACCACGCCGCACTCGGCGACCCCGAGGACAGCGCGAGCGAGAAGAAGCTGATCGCCGAGCTCCACCGACTGGAGTCGGCGCAGGCCGAGTTCCTCCTGGGGCACCTCGGGGACATCGGATCTGACGACACGCTGGTGGACGCCGGCTGTGGCCGCGGCGGCTCGATGGTGATGGCGCACCAGCGCTTCGGATGCAAGGTCGAAGGTGTCACGCTGTCGGCCAAGCAGGCCGACTTCGCCAACGGCCGTGCTCGCGAACTCCGTATCCAGGAGCACGTCCGCGCCCGCGTCTGCAACATGCTCGCCACGCCCTTCGAGACCGGGTCGGCCGCGGCATCGTGGAACAACGAGTCGAGCATGTACGTCGACCTGCACGACCTCTTCGCCGAACACTCCCGCATGCTCAAGGTCGGCGGTCGCTACGTGACCATCACCGGCTGCTGGAACCCGCGGTACGGCCAGCCCTCGAAGTGGGTCTCGCAGATCAACGCGCACTTCGAGTGCAACATCCACTCGCGCCGGGAGTACCTGCGTGCCATGGCCGACAATCGCCTCGTGCCGCAGGCCGTCGTCGACCTCACCCCCGACACTCTTCCCTACTGGGAGCTGCGGGCCACGTCTTCGCTCGTCACGGGAATCGAGGACGCGTTCATCAACTCCTACAAGGACGGGTCGTTCCAGTACCTCCTCATCGCGGCGGACCGCGTCTGACCTTCTGCTGACCGGGAGGGCCCGGCTCCGGCGGAACGGGCTCTCCCTGCGACGATGCGGCATCGAAGCTGGGCGCGTGGCGAATGCGGCCATTTACGGGCCGTGCAGAGGAAGACCGGTCCAGCATCAGGCATTCGACCGCACCGTGAAGTAAATGACGTCTGCGCGGAGTCATTCGTCGCACACTTCGGCCCGAGGCCGGTGACTGCGGCGGTGAACGCCCCCGCGCCCCCACTCAGTGCACCGGTGACGGGTCGTGGCCCCGTTCCGCCGGAACGGAGGAGGGGGCGCGGGGGCTATCGCGTTCACCGGCGGTGACCGTGGGCGCAATTCCGGCACGGTTGCCGCCCTTTGCGGCCCGGACACACACACGAGGTTCGGCGAGAGGCCGTTTCCGGCTCGCCCACATCCAGCTGCCCCTCCTCGCCGGCCTCCCGCCGTACGGGACGGCTCATGCGGCCGTCGCAGACACGGGCCCCCGTCCCACTTTGCGCGGCCCGACCCCGCGACCTCGGCGATCCGCTCGCAGCCCATCGGAACGGAGCCCGAGGCGGGCCGGCACGGAGCGGATGCACAAGGCGCGAGCGCAGCCTCGTGATCAGCGTGGCGAGAGCGGCTGTGAGGGCCGCGCCGTGCGTGACGGACGTACGGGTGAGGTTGACGAAAACCGGGGAATAAGTGGCGACAGACGATGGGAGGTTGCCATGGATGGCAGAGATCTGGAACTTGGCGAGCTTCTGGCCGCAGCGGAGTCCGCGCCGCCCGGGGAGTCCGTCGGCGTGGTCGCGCACGATCTGCGCAAGCGCTTCGGAGCGGAATGTGTGTCGTTCCTCTTCGTCGATCTCATGGAGCAGCGGCTGCTGCGCCTGACCGCGCCCGCCGAGGGAGATATGGCGGACGCTGCGGAACCGATCGACTTGCAGGGCAGTATTTACGACACGGTCCTCCGCCGCCAGCACCAGCACGTGGAACCGGATGGTCAGGGCGGACGGCGCGTGATCTCGCCGGTGAGCAATCGCGGCGACTGCATCGGTCTGCTGGAGGTGACACTGCAGTACGCCGATGACGCCGTGCTCGGGCAGATCAGCGACGCAGCCCATGCGCTGGCTTACATCATCGTCACGGACAGGCGCTTCACGGACCTGTACCACGCCGGCCGCCGCACCACTCGGACCAGCCTGGCCGCCGAGATCCAGCATCAGCTGCTGCCTTCGGCCTCCTGCTGCGAGGCTCCCCAGTTCACCCTTGCCGCAGGTCTTGTCCCGGCCGACGACATCGGCGGCGACACCTACGACTACACCCTCGACCGGGACACCCTGCACCTGTCCATCACCGATGCCATGGGCCACGACACCGACTCCGCCCTGCTGGCCACGTTGGTCACGGGTGCGTTGCGCGGAGCCCGCCGCACAGGCTGCGACGCGCTCAATCAGGCCCATCGCGCTCACGAGGCCCTGCTGCGCCACGGTCGTGG
Organism: Streptomyces sp. NPDC060209; assembly: GCF_042728155.1. Lineage (NCBI taxonomy): Bacteria > Bacillati > Actinomycetota > Actinomycetes > Kitasatosporales > Streptomycetaceae > Streptomyces > Streptomyces sp. NPDC060209. Next base: position 10,032 of record NZ_JBHWZS010000017.1, on the reverse strand, counting down.
GCTGGCCACCGGACAGCTGTTGTGCATCCGCCTCGAGACGGGCACCTGCGAACTGGTCAACGCGGGACATCCCTGGCCTCTGCGCCTGCGGGACGGTGCTGCCGAAGCCGAGGAGGTCCAGCTCGCCGTCAATCTGCCGTTCGGCGTCGCAGCGCCCACCTCCTACCGGCTCCAGAAGCTTCAGTTGCAACCCGGCGACCGCCTGGTCCTGCTCACTGACGGCATGCAGGAACGCGGTGCCGCGGCTGTAGATCTGGCCGCTCTCGTGAGCGAGACCCGTGCCTCGCACCCCAGGGAGGCCGTCCGGACGCTGACCACAGCGGTACTGGATGCCTGCCGGGGCAACCTCAACGACGACGCCACTGTCCTCATCCTGGACTGGCACGGCCCCGAAGGGGTCACTCCACGGGGTACTCGCGCAGCGCGATGACCTGCTCCCCGCTGCGTCAGGCCCAGAAACGCTACGGGCGCCACACTCACACGAGGTGCGCCCCAACTGCGTATGCCACCGAGTGAGCCGCTGCGGTATGGGCACGGCGAGGAAGGCGGGCGGCGTCCGGTGCCGCCGGAGTCAGCCCGACTTCGGCGGCTTCTGCGCGTCGAAGGCGAAGAGAGTGTTGTTGGCCGCGGCCACGACCACCGCACGCCCCGCGACGGTCACGCGCGGGCTTGCGCCCTGCTCGCCCGTCAGACCATCGGCCCGCGGATCTGTTGACCACAGGGGTTTGCCACCGGACGGCGACAGCGCGACCACCCGGCCGGTGGCCGAGCTGAAATACAGCGCGTCGGCTCCCGCGACAGGACCCGACGCACCTTCCACGCCCGTCTGCCGCGACCACTTCTTCCGGCCGGTCACGGGGTCGAGCGCCGTGACGAGGCCGGTCTGCCCGCTCACGTAGACGGTGCCGTCCGCCATGCCGGGCGTGCCCGCGTATGTCTTGGCCAGTCGGGAGTACGTGACCTTCCGCGAGGTCGGGTCGACCCGCGCTACCCCGTCGTACCCGGCCAGCGCCGTTCCTTCCATGTGCACCTGAAGGAGTACGAGCCTGCCGTCGGCGACGCCCATCGGCACGGCGGGGCCGTTGACCGCGATGGGTTTGCCCAGTGTCCCCGAGGCGCGGTCGACCGTGTACAGGGTGGGGTGGCGCACCTCTGAGGCATCCACCTCCAGACCCGTCGCGCACATCGCGAAGAGCTGTGGGCCAACCGGGACGGGAGCGCACTGTTTACCAGCGGGGAACGACGTCGTCCAGGTGACCTCACCGCTGTGCGCGTCCCGGGCCTCGAAGCGGGAGGTGGAAGCGTCGACCGTGACGACGGCGGAGCCGAACACAATGGCATCCTGACTCCGACCCGTGACGGCCATCGACTGGGCGCCGGACGGCACGGACCACAGCTCCCGGCCGTTTTTCGCGTCGATGGCCACCACTTCGCTGGGGGGATCCTGCGGTGCGTCCTCGGCGGCGAAGCGGTAACCGAGCACCGTGTCGTCGGTGGCGCCGACCATGTGCATGCCCTGGACGGGGACGCCCGGGCTCTTCGCCGTCCATACCCGCGAGCCGTCCAGGGCCTTGATACGGGTCGCAACAACACCGCCGCCCCCGCAGAACAGCGCGTCGCCGCGCGCGACGCAACGCAGCTCGTCGGGGATGTCCTCGCGACCGCCCTGCACGGTCTTGCGCCACGGCTCGAAGCCGTCCGGAAGTGTGGCACCGGGGGCCGCGACACTGTTGCCCTTGTCGCCGCCGCCGTGCCCGCCGAAGCCGCCGGCCTGCATCGCGGCGACTCCCCCGCCGATCGCTGCCACCGCGACCGCGGCCGCGAGCACCGGACGCCATCGGCGACGCAGACGGCGGCCGATGAGGGTGCCGGTGCTCCCTGTGCCGGGACCCGCCGGGGCGGTGGTCGGGGCATTCGGCGCCGGGGTGGCCGGTGCCGCGAAGTGATGCTGGGTGATCATGTCGCGGGTGCGGCCCGCGCCAACCTCGTTCGCGTCGGTCCCACCGAGGTCGGCCGGCAGGTCCCGCAGCAGCACGAGGAGTTCGTCGGCCGAGGGTCGCCCCTCGGGCTCCTTGTCCAGGCACGACTCGACGACCGCGCGCAAAGCCCCCGGCACTGCACCCAGCGACGGCTCCTCGTGCACCACCTGATACGCCGTCATGTATGGGCTGTCCGCGTCGAAGGGCCCGTGGCCCGTCGCCGAGTACACCAGCAGCGTCCCCAGGGAGAAGACATCGGACCGCGGCCCCACACCACGCGGCGCCTGCAACTGCTCCGGCGACATGAAGGGCGGCGTTCCGATGACCCGCCCCGTCATCGTCAGCGTCTGCTGGTCCACGGCGCGCGAAATGCCGAAGTCGATGACGCGCGGGCCCTCGGGCGAGAGCACGACGTTCGACGGCTTCAGGTCACGGTGGACGACCCCCACCCGGTGGATGTCGCGCAGCGCCTCCGCCAGTCCGATGGCAAGCCTCCTGAGCTCCGCTCCGTTCAGCGGGCCCTTCGTCGCGATGCGCTGGGCAAGCGTCTGCCCCTCGATATAGGTCGTCGCCATCCAGGGCCGCTCGGCCTCAGGGGCAGCGTCGACCACGGCGGCGGTGAACGCACCGCTCACCCGTCTCGCGGCCGCCACCTCCTGCTGGAAACGGATGCGGAACTCGTCGTCCCCCGCGAACTGCTGGTGGATCAGTTTGATCGCGACAGGTCGCCCCGAGCTCGTACGGGCCAGGAAGACCGTGCCCATGCCACCCGAGCCGAGCCGCGCCTCAAGCGGATAGCCGCCGATCTCGGCTGGATCATCTCCGCGCAGCGACACTTCCCGACCTCCCGTCCCCCGTGCACCTCTGCCGCCACGGGCCTGTTTACCTGTCCTGCGTACAAACTAGCCGCAAGGCAGTACGGCAGAGCAAAGCGGGTGACGAACATGGGGCCCAGGGCCGCTCCCGAACCGCACACGATGAAGCCCTGCCGCGAGAAACACGGGTAGCTGTCTGTGGCGCAGGCCGGATCATTCGGCGGGTGTACCCAGCAGCTGATCCCATGGTCGTGGTGCGCCGGACTCAGGCCGGTCCGATGGATCGGCGCATCACGTCAGAGGCGAGCCCGGGATCGGCCAAGCGATCGCCGAGGTCGCGCGATCAATGAGTTCAGGCGCACCGGGCGGCGGCCAGGTGCCTTCTGCGTAGAGTTCCCGCCGGATGCGCACGCGTTCGTCGAGGCCGCTGAAGGGCCATACATGCACGATGCGTTCGGGGCCGTCGAGTGCGTACATCACGACCGAGACCGGGTCGACCGGGTCACGCTTCGGGAGTGCTCTGCGCCAGCCCTCGATCGTCCCAGGCAGACCGCCGGGAACGAGCGTGTAGTCACGGATCTCGTACACAGGCCCTAGCGCTCCCACCTCCACCTTCGGCATCATCGGCAACCCGGCGAAACTGGCGACATCGATGCCGGTGACCTCACCGGTCCCCGAGAGTGGATGCCCACCCAGCCGCATGGCGTGACGAGCGGCCAGGAGAGATTCCTCGTCCGCGAACGACCGCAAGACCCAGATGCGTCCGAGTTCGCCGTTCTCCGATGTCCACCCGCCGAGCCAGCGTCCACCGTCGCCCGGGTCCTCCGCCCACGCACGCACGGCATCGGCGACGCGCACGCCGTTCACAAGCGCGCTGGCGACCGTCGTCCACTCGTACCGGACCGCTCGCTGTTCCGTGGATACATCCTCGGAGGTGATGGGCGCTTCCCGCATCATCCCGCCTCTCTCTCGATCCGGCAGTCCCATCGCGGCACGACCGCACAACACAACGTACGGCAGGCTGCCGATGTCTCCAGGTTCATCGGCTGCCGGGAGCGTCCACCGAGTTTGCAGGTGTGGTGCCGTGGTGGGCCAGACAGGCTGTGATCGTCACGGTACCTGCGAAGCAGGAGGTATCCGCGGGGTGGGGGCCTGTCCCCGGAGCGGCAGGCGGCGAACCCGTATACCGGCCGCAGGAGCTCGGTGTGCCGCAGGCCAGGCACTCCGGCCTTCGCAGATGGTCCACCAGGTAGTACGCGTATGCCTTCTGTGCGCCCGAGCCGTCATGGCCGCGCAGGAACCGGTCCGTCTCGGCGTGGAGGGTGCCCTCCGGCCGGAAGCTCCGGGTCTCTTCCGCCCGGACTCAGCTGACGTCCCCGCCATGCCGAGGCTTCGGAGCGCCCGGTGGTACGAAGCACGCGGTGACGGTCTTGCCCGACGCCTGCGGATGCGTGGCCCAGCCGTCGGCGAGCGCGTCGACGATGGCCAGTCCGCGCCCCCCGGTCGTCGTGAGGTCTTCGGGCTGCTTGGCGGGGGGCAGGGGATCGGAGTCGTGGACACTCACGTGCAGGCAGTGGCTGTCCCAGGTGAGAACCAGCTGGGCGTCGCTGTGCGCGTGCACGTGCGCGTTGGTGATCAGCTCGGAGACACTGAGCAGTATCGCGTCCACCACTTCGGGGGCGTCGTTGGTCCACTCCAGGGACGCCAGGTGCTCCCGCGTCCACCGGCGGCCGGCCCGCACCCCTTGCGACACCGGAAACGATTGCGCCCATCCCATCGCGCGCAGCGACGTGTCCTTCGCCATCGGCTCTCCCTCACTCCGCTCTCCTCACTCCCCTACCCCCGGCATGGCCGCGGCCATCCTGTTCGTCATCGCTTTCCTGGTCGACGCGGCAGGCATCACCGCCAACGACGCGCTCGCGACGCAGGAGTGCGATCGCCTCGGGACATCTTCCGAAGTGCCGCTCCGTCAAGGCACGCAGCACGACCGCCGACGTCCTGACGCCGGTCTCGTCGGGACCGGCCGCGCTGATCACCTTGTGCAACAGGTCGCCGCTCTCCCGCACCGGGCTCCAGCAGTTGCTCCACCACCCGGCCGCAAGGGCGCATACGCACTCAAGGGCGGGAAGCGCCATCCGGTCCGTACGGGTACCCGCGCCCTCACAACCTGGCCACGGCGCGCCTCCCGGCACCCTTCCCCCGGTCAAGTCTCGAATGCATGGCGACTTTGCGTTACGCCCAACTCCCCACCGTGTCAGCTCTATTGACACTTACGTTTCAAAGGTTTTACGTTCCGTGGCACATGAGAGCGCTCTCAGGCGCTCTCTGTCCCCCACGTGACGAGGTGCTGCCCATGCAAGCCTCCCTCTCCAGACCCGCAGCGGCGACGATCCTGGCCATCGCCCTGGCAGCCGTGGGACTGGGACCTGCCGCGTCCCCGGCGGCGGCCGCCACCATCCCCGCAGGTTCCGGCAGCTACACCGACAGCCGGCCCGCCGGTACCTCCGGCCCCACCACCAACACCGGCGCCCCCGTCACGCCCAAGGTCACGGCGTCGGCGAAGGGCAAGCCGGTCCCCACCAACGACTGGTGGTCCTCTCTCGCCTACCAGCGGTACGGCGACAATCCGTACTCCACCCCGATGTACGGACACCCGCTGACCTACCAGGCCACCTCCGGCGGACTGGAGGTCGGCTACCCGACCACGCCCGCGGTCGTCGGGGAGGGCCGCCAGTACGAGTACGCCCACAAGGCCGACCTCACCGTCGGACTCAACGGCCTCAACTCCCCGGACACCAAGGCCGACGACTGGTCCGACTGGACCGTCACCCCCTACTGGTCGGACGGCACCCGCACCCTGCGCACGACCATCGGGCACGGCATGCCCTTCGTGTACGCCAAGGGCTCCGGCGGTGACGCCCGGATCACCACGGCCGGCACCCCGACCGTCTTCGCGGACAACGGCAACGTCCTCGGCATCACGGTCGCCGGCCACCACTACGCGCTGTTCGCCCCGACCGGCAGCGACTGGAACGTCTCCGGCACGGCGATCACCGCCGGGCTCGGCGGCAAGGACTACTTCTCGCTCGCCGTGCTGCCGTCCACGGACGCTCTCGCGACCTACCGGAAGTACGCCTTCAGCTTCGTCACCGGATCCAAGGTGGCCTGGGAGTCCACCGGCGGCACGGTCAAGGCCACCTACAGCCTGACCACGGAGGCCAAGGAGGGCACCGAACGCGGCACGCTCCAGGCGCTGTACCGCCACCAGTGGCTGCACACCTCCGACGCGCTCACGCCGTACACGTACGTCTCCCCGCGCGGCACCATGAAGGTGCGGGAGTCCGCCTCCTTCACCACCAGCCAGAAGAACCAGGGCGTGGTGCCCGCCCTGCCCGCGTCCAGCGGGGTCGACAAGGCCCGGCTGACCGGATACCTGAACGAGGTGGCGAACGCCTCCGACCCGTTCTCCGGGGCCAGTGACACCTACTGGACCGGCAAGGCGCTCGGCCGCCTCGCCCAGTTGGTGCCCGTCGCCGACCAGATCGGCCAGACGGGCATCCGGGACAAGCTCCTCGGCCTGATGAAGGGCCGGCTGCAGGAGTGGTTCACGGCGGGCGGGGCCAGCGAGTTCAGCTACGACAAGGACTGGAAGACGCTCACCGGCTACCCGGCCTCGTACGGCAGCGACACCGAGCTCAACGACCACCACTTCCACTACAGCTACTACGTGTACGCGGCGGCGATCGTCGCCCAGTACGACCAGGCGTGGGCCGCCGACTCCGCCTGGGGCACCATGGTCAAGACCCTGGTGCGGGACTCGGCCAACCCCAGCCGCACGGACACCGCGTACCCGTTCCTGCGCGGCTTCGACGTGTACGCGGGCCACAGCTGGGCCTCCGGCCACCAGGGCTTCGCGGCGGGCAACAACCAGGAGTCCTCCTCGGAGTCCATCAACCTCAGCGCGGGCCTCGTCCTGTGGGGTGCGGCGACGGGTGACACCGGGCTGCGCGACCTCGGCAGCTACCTGCTGACCACCGAGTCGGAAGCGATCACGCAGTACTGGTTCGACGCCGACCAGCAGGTCTTCCCGGGCTCCTTCGGGCACGACACGGTCGGCATGGTGTGGGGCAGCGGCGGCGCGTACTCCACCTGGTGGACCGCGAACCCGGAGGAGATCCACGGCATCAACGTCCTCCCTGTCACCGGCGGTTCACTGCACCTGGCCCGCGAGAAGGCCGCCGTCAAGCGCAACATCGCCGAGATGGAGCGGGAGAACGGCGGGCCGGCCGTCGAGTGGCGCGACCTCCTGTGGCAGTTCGAGTCGCTGGCCGATCCTGCGGCGGCGAAGGCCAAGTGGGACGCGGGCAACGCGGGCTACACCCCGGAGCAGGGCGAGTCCAAGGCGCACACGTACCACTGGATCACCACGCTCGACACCCTGGGCGCACCCGATCTGACGGTCAGCGGGAACATCCCGACGTCCGCAGTGTTCGCCAAGAACGGCGTCCGCACCTACGCCGCTCACAACTACGACTCCACCGCCCGCACCGTCACCTTCTCCGACGGCGCGACCCTCTCCGTCCCGGCCCGCTCCACGGCCACCGGCACGGGCACCGGCGGCGGCGACCCGGATCCCGAGGAGCCGGGTCCGTCCACCGGCAACACCTTCCGGCTGAAGTCCGGCGGCACCCTCACCACCGCAACGGACGGCGCGGCCGGAGCCGACACGCTGGCCTCGGCCGACGGCGTCAACCGGGACGGTACGCCGTACAAGCCGGCGGTCTACGAGATCAAGAAGGTCGACGGGACGCTCGCGGCGGGCACGTCCACCGCCTTCCGCCTACGGGTCGACGCGGGGACGAAGGTGGGTCTCGCCCCACAGGTCAGGATCAGTTACGACCTCACCGGCGACGGCACCTTCGACCGCACCGAGACCTTCCGCTACTTCGCGACCGACCCGGTCACGGGGTGGGAGGAATACACCCAGGCCGCGGGCACCGCAGCGGTGGCCGGAAGCCTGGGCGACCTCAAGGGCGGCACGGTCCGCCTGGAGATCTGGAACGCGCTGGGCAACGCCACCTCCCAGGTGCAGACCGGCACGGACGCGGCGGTCGTGAAGATCCCGTACGTCTAGGGCCTCTCGTCTGGATCTTGCCGGGCTCGCGTGCCCTGGTGCCGCACCTCGCCGCGTTGTCGGCGGAGGAGGGAGGCATGCCTCCCTCCTCCGCCTTGCGATCCACGGCACCGGACCCCGCTCACTGATCCGGCCCGATCCGGCCTGATCCAAACGAAAGAGCCTAAGGGCTGCCCCGTAATGCCCGGTGGATCAGCGCGCGGCGTCGGATGCGGTGCATCGCAAGGCGGAGGGGCGTCCTCATACTGGGCGTATTCGGGCGATCCGACAACACGGCGAGGTGCCGTAGCTGTCGTCGTGCGCCCGCCGGGGATTACGGGATAGCCCTTAGGCGCGGCCGGCGACCGTCAGGGGCTGAGCCAACTCGTCGTACACGGACAGCACATGGGCGATCGTGTCGTCCTCGGTCGGCCAGCCCGCCGCCTGCGCGCGGCCCGAGTCGGCGAGCAACTGCCGCTGCCCGGGGTCACCGAGGAGCCGTACGACGGCGCCGGCCAGCGCCTCGGCATCTCCGTACGGCACCAACTCTGCTGCCTCGCCGACGAGTTCATGCAGTCCGTCGGCATGGGCCGCGACCAGCGGGATACCGAGCCGAAGGGCCTCCCGGGCGAGCAGCGGCCCGCTCTCCCCCCGGCCCGACAGTACGGCGATGTCGGCGGCCGCGAGGAGTTCACCGATGTCGTCCGAGCCGCCGGCGAGGACGACCGGCAGCCCCTCCGCCGCGATCCGGCGCCGCAGGGCACCGGCCCGGTTCCCCTCCCCCACGACGGCAAGCAGGGGCGCGGGGTCCAGCGCGCGCCACTCGCGCGCCGCGTCCAGCAGCGTGTCGTGACCGTGCTGAGCCACCGACACAAGCAACGGCCTTCCGACCGCGCCCAGTTCGGCGCGGGCCTTGCCGTCGTCGGGGGCGGCGGCGAAACGGCTCGCGGGGATCGCGGCCGGCGCGAGCCGTGCGTCCCTGGCGCCTCGGCGGCGTGCCCGGTCGACCAGCTCCCAGGAGGTGCCCAGCACGACGGCGGCCGCGCGGGCGGCCCGTCGCTCCAGCATCCGCAGCAGACGGCCGCGGGCGCCCTCGGCATGGGCGCGGGTGTGCCAGGTCACGACCAGCGGGGTGCCACGGCCGCTGAGCGCGATCCCGGCGCGCACGGCGGCATGCAGGCCGTGGGCGTGGACGATGTCCGCCCCGGTGCAGGCGGTGCGCAGGGCCGCGACGGCCGCGGGGTCGCTGCGCCGGGGCACCGCGACGAAGCGGGCGCCCGTCGCGGGAAGTCCGTGGGCGCGGCCCGAACCGGCCGGGGCGCAGACGGTGACCTGCACGCCTCTGGCGACCAGCCCCGCGGCGAGCGAGCTGACATGAGCGCTGCTTCCGGCGCCGCCGCCCAGGACTTGGACCGTACGCAGCTGTGACACGTTGATCGGCTCCCGGGGCTCCCGAGTCGGTGATATGTACAGCGCCAAGGATGCCAGTCCGTACGCACGTTCCGGGACTGACGAAACGTTGTTCCCCTCCTCGTGGCGACAGCGGGACGGCCCGCCCCACCCGTACGAGTGAGGCGAGCGGCACGAAATTGACGTTCGCGGGTCGCTGAGGGCCAGCCCTCAGCCGTCGGCCCGTGCGGTCTCCAGCAGTTCCTCGGCGTGCGCCCGGGCGGTCTCCGAGTCCTCCTGCCCTGCGAGCATCCGGGAGAGCTCCCGCACCCGGTCCTCGCCTTCCAGGACCGTGACGCCGCTCCTGGTCACCGATCCGTCCACGGTCTTCTCGACCAGCAGCTGCCTGTCGGCGAAGGCCGCCACCTGTGGCAGGTGGGTGACCACGACGACCTGCGCGGACCTGGCGAGCTTCGCCAGCCGCCGGCCGACCTCGACGGCCGCCTTGCCGCCGACACCGGCGTCGACCTCGTCGAAGAGATAGGTCGGCACCGGGTCGGAGCCCGCGAAGACCACCTCGACGGCGAGCATCACCCGGGACAGCTCTCCGCCCGAGGCGCCCTTGGCGATCGGCCGGGGCTGAGCACCGGGGTGCGGCGCCAGCAGGAGCTCCACCTCGTCGGCGCCGGACGGACCGTAGAGCACGCTCCGGCCGCCGATGTCGATGCCGGACGCC